>CAIVXP010000405.1 GCA_903909905.1 Akkermansiaceae bacterium | reverse complement strand
GGTGACTTGTGATCAAACCGCCCGCTATCCATCCAACCGTTGCACCCACACGCACCAATGGAAACGAACGCTCGCCATGCCGCAAATGGCTCATCGATACCATCGCCAACAACCCCCAAGCCGGACCACCCGCCATCGAAGACATTCCCAAAAAGCCCAAAAACCAAAGTGGATGCCACCCCGCCTCCAAAACACGAAAAGCCGCAAACAACCCAATCGCGCCAATTACACTCGACCACACAAACAAACGGTTAGCCGAGACCCGCTGGTCGGCCAATGCCCCGCCAATCAACGGCGATACCAACGCACAGACCGGCGACACCACAAATGCCCAAGGCACCCAATCGCGCAGTCCCATTGAACCCAAAATATTGGTCAATGCTGGGGTCCACAATCCCATCCCCATGCCCTGCAAAAAAAACACCACCCAAATCACGGCAAAAACCCATCTCGGGTCCATCGCCGCATTCCGATCATTATCCACGCGGCAGAAACTAGGCATTTCACACGACCCTGAAAAGCCCAATGGCAAAGAGCCCGCTCCACACGAACACAAAAAACGGCGACCCCGCATCACGGAGTCGCCGTCATTGAAAAAACACGCCTCAGATCAAATACCCTTCTTCACGACATCGCTGAGAAGGTCGATCACGCGGTTCGAGTAACCCCACTCGTTGTCATACCAGCTGACGAGCTTGAAGAAGGTGGAGTTGAGCTCGATCGAAGATCCGGCGTCGTAGATCGACGAGGACTTGTCATGAATGAAGTCGCTGGAAACCACTTCGTCTGCGGTGTAAGCAAGAATGCCCTTGAGGTAGGTCTCAGAGGCCTTCTTGAGCGCCGCATTGATCTCAGCGAGTGAGGTCTCCTTGACGGTCTTGACGGTGAGGTCAACCACCGAAACGGTCGGTGTCGGAACACGGAAGGACATGCCTGTCAGTTTACCTTTGACCTCGGGGCAAACCAGCGCGACGGCCTTGGCGGCACCGGTGGTCGAGGGGATGATGTTGATCGCCGCGCTGCGTCCACCCTTCCAATCCTTCTTCGAAGGACCGTCGACGGTCTTTTGCGTCGCGGTGTATGCGTGCACGGTGGTCATCAAACCTTCGGCAATGCCAAAACCCTCTTTGAGCAGAACATGCACCAGCGGTGCGAGGCAGTTGGTGGTGCAGCTCGCGTTGGAAATGATGTGGTGTTTCGAGGGATCATACTGATCGTCGTTAACGCCGACCACGAAGGTCGCGTCCTCACCCTTGGCTGGTGCGGAAATGATGACCTTCTTGGCACCGGCGGTGATGTGGCCTTTGGCTTTTTCAGCTTCGGTGAAAAGACCGGTCGACTCGATCACAACATCGACGCCGAGTTCCTTCCAAGGAAGGCCATCGGGAGTGCGGGCGCTCACCACGCGAATCTCGTGTCCGTTGACTACGATGATGTCGTCTTCTTCAAGTGAGGGCGAAGATTTCTTCGAGGAAACAGTTCCCGAGAAACGACCTTGGGTGGAATCGTATTTGAGAAGATATGCAAGGTTGTCGGCAGGGACGATATCGCCGACAGCGGCAACATTGAAGGTAGTTCCGAGGTGGCCTTGCTCGACAAGAGCACGAAACACAAGACGGCCGATGCGGCCAAATCCGTTGATGGCGATGGTGGTCATTTCAGTTATTGGAGGGGGATGAAGCGCCGCTCGGTTGATCGAAAAAAACGGCAGGCGGAGACTACACGGAGAGCGTCATGCGTCAACCCCTAGGGAAAAAACCGCAAATTTTTGATCAATCACTCGCAGTAACAGAATTTGACGCCGGGCACCAACAGGCATTAGCGCATCAGCGGAAAAGCCGAGGACAACCTCAAACTCTCAGGCGGCTCAATCGCCACAACCTTCTCGTCATCAATGCGAAATACCCCCTTTACCAAGGGTATCACCGAAAAACACCGCATCGCGTCCGCCCCCTTGCCCACCTTGCTTACATTCAAGAGTGTGACCTTTGACCCCTGTTCACCCAGCCGCAGCATATCGCCCATGCGAAACTTTTGCGAGGCGTCAGATTCACTTGTCGGCAGTATGCAATCAATCGCCACCGGATACGGGGCCGGTTCCATGCCCGCATCGGGACTCACCATCGCCCGCGCCCGCAGCAAAACCCCTTGGGTGATGAAATCATTCTCAGTAAGCTTCCTGACCTTTTCTATCTTGTACCCCCCCTCCACATGTACGATGACCTCAGAGCGACCGAAATTCGTTAGATAATTGCGCATCAAAGCGCTGTTGAATTTCATCAATCTCGCTGCATCCATGGGATAAAAACGCGAGTAGAGTCCACTGGCATCAAGCTTGATTCCGTCCGGCAGGTTCTCAGCCGGATAGGCTTTCAGCGTTGGCTGCCCTCCAATCTTACGAAGAATCTCGTAGTTTCTGGGTATTTCCGGATTTCCAAAAACTTCAAGGCATGCGAGCCAGCTCACAACCGCGAAACAAAGCGCAAGAGCGTTGGCCAGAAACCACCAAAAGTATGCTGGCCTGCGCGGCACATCATCCTTGAGACGAAGATCGGGGCGTTCCGCGAGAATCATGCGCGGCAATCCTCCGTCTCCGATGCAGAATCTTCCGCCGCTGGATCGTCCAACGGCTCAAAGGAAGTCCCGCACCCGCACGAACGCGCCGCACGGGGATTGTGAATCTTGAATCCGGAATCGCTAAGTTCATCGGAAAAATCAATTTCACAGCCACGCAAGCGATCAACACTGTCAGCCTCCACAATCACCCGTGCCCCACGATCCTCAACCAGCAAATCACCAGCCTCGGCTTGACCAACTTTCATTTCATATTGCCAGCCAGCGCAACCACCCTTCCTCACGGCAAGTCTCAGCCCGCCCCCCTCCACCTCGCCCTTCGAAGCCAGGAGTCTTTTGAGCTCGGCAGCAGCTCTTT
>CAIVXP010000404.1 GCA_903909905.1 Akkermansiaceae bacterium | reverse complement strand
TTAGAATCAAATTTACCCGATTAGCATAATGACACAAAAAAACGGGCCTGAACCAGCAGTAGGTTCAAGCCCGTAAAGAGAGAATGGGGAAGTGCGATTACTCGGCGACTTCAGCCGTAGCTGCTGGAGCGTTGGAGTAGCGCCAGCGGATCTTGTTGCGCTTGGAAGCGGAACGAAGTTTGCGTTGTTTGCGCTCGGTGGGCGTTTCAAAGGCGCGGCGGCGACGCATTTCTTCAAGGATGCCTTCACCATCCAGTTTGGTTTTAAGCCGCTTGAGAGCCCGGTCAACGGGCTCGCCTTTTTTCAGAGTCACTCCACGCATGCGTCGTTTGTTGGTTGTTTGATGGTCCCGACACCAGTCGGGGGCGCGTTTTATTTGAGAATTGGCAGCACTTGTCAAGTCGGATTGGAGGGGAAAATAGAAAAAATGCGGGATTGCAGGTTCTCATTCATGCGACTATTCTGGCGCAGCCTGCAGCCTGTCTCTTGCCAGCGCAGGTAACCAGTAACCACCTATCATGTATCGCATCCCCTTTGATCGAGTCAACTGGATCACCAGCTCGTTCCTGATCGGCACTGCCCTCATCGCATTGTTCGGGCTCCCCGTTTACCTCTATCACTACGGAACCAGCTGGTTTTTGGTCGCCCTGTTCTTCTTTTACCTGATTGCGACCATGATGAGCATCACGGTCGGGTATCACCGTCTATTTTCGCATCTTTCCTTTAAAGCGAAGCTTCCCGTGCGGGTTTTCACGCTGATTTTTGGCGCCTGCGCCTTTGAAAACGCTTGCCTCGACTGGGCCTCTGACCATCGCCGTCACCATAAGCATGTCGATCACGATGGTGACCCGTATGACATCTCCAAGGGTTTCATGTGGGCCCACATTGGCTGGCTCATGTTCAAACTCAACGCCGAGCCGCCGATGGACAACGTCAACGATCTGCGCAAGGACAAGTGGGTGATGTGGCAGTACCGCTACGTCCACTGGATCGGCCTGGTTGTAGGGCTAATCATCCCCTCGATTTTGGGTTACTATTGGAATGCCGCAAATGGTGCCAACCCATGGGTCGGTGCGCTCGGTGGCTTCCTGATTCCGGGCATCGCCCGCATCGTGGTGGCTCAGCACTGCACATTCTTTATCAATTCGCTGTGCCACACGGTGGGACGCCAGCCGTATTCTACGAACCACAGCGCTCGTGACAGTGCGGTCATGGCATTGTTGACCTTTGGCGAAGGCTACCACAACTACCACCACGAATTTCAACACGACTACCGCAATGGAGTGAAGCCATGGCAATGGGACCCGTCGAAATGGACGATTTGGACGCTTTCCAAGCTCGGTCTTGTTGAAGGCCTGCGCCGTGTGCCCGACAGCCGCATCCTCCTTGCCGAAATGCGTGAAGCCCGCCGCAAGGCAGAACTTCACTTGGCAGAAATGCGCGAGCAACAAAAAGCGGGGGATTGCCAGAGCGCCAGTGAGAAACTTCACGAACTCGTCGAAAAACTCGCCGCGAACTATCATGAGCTCGAAAACGCCATTTCCGAGCGCGTACAACTTTCACGCGAAGCGCTCAACCGCTGGCAAAATGAAACCCGCGGCATCATGCGCGAAATCAGTCGCATTCAGTTGCTGAGCCCGGCTTGAACCTGCGGCCACTTCACCGCAGATGCTTGCTTCTGGACATTGGTCCGGTTGTTTCGCATCGTTTGTAAGCGTCATGCGGATTTCCGACCGATACATTGCAAAGCAGGTGCTGATTGGCACATTTACCGCGGTGGCGGTACTGGCTTGCGTGCTGATGCTGGGAAATCTCTTTAAGAAAATCGAAGAGCTGTTGGTAGACCAGAATGCACCTCCCGAGGTGGTGCTTCGTTTTGCGCTCAACGTGTTGCCTCTATCCCTCATGTACACCATCCCGTGGGGATTTCTTTCCGCGGTGTTATTGGTGTTCGGGCGTCTCTCTACGGATCAGGAAATCACCGCTTTCCGTGTTGCAGGTGTGAGTCTTACGCGCCTCTCGCTGCCGGTTTTTGCCATCGGTGCCGCGCTCTCGATGTTTTGCCTTTGGCTGAATGTGAACATCTACCCGCGACTGAAGTCATCAACCCAAGAGCTGCTTTACGAACAGGCCGTGCGAGACCCTGATTCACTGCTGCGTCCGGGAATCGTTCAGGGCAACTTTCGCGATGATGGCCAGGCAACTTCACGGGCCTTGATCGAATGCAAGGATGGCGGATGGGTGAGGGGATTTCACTTTTATCAAATCCCCGAGCCTGGCATGGGCGACCGCGTTTACATTCATGCCGAGCGGGCTGCGTTGGCGGTCGATCATGAAAAAAGCCAACTTCGCATGAAACTCGAGAACGCGTACTTTGAGACGCGCAAGCAGGATGGCTCGATCGAGCCGATTTGCGCCAGCAAGGCCGAGCCCCTCCTCATCGACCTCAAAGATCCGAAGCAACGGCGCAAGTCGCGCGGAGCCATGTCCAATCAGGAGATACTTGATGCGATCGCCGCCAACCCGCAGGCCCGTGAGTCGGACACCATCAAGCTGCGTACCGAGATCACGAAACGCATCTCCTTTTCCTTCGCGTCACTTGCATTTGCCTTCATCGCTGTGCCATTGGGCCTTGTGTCGCGCCGCAGGGAAACTTCGGGGGGGCTGGTGCTCAGTCTGCTGATTGCTGCGATGTATTTCGTGATCACGACCCTTGCTGAGCATTTTGACACCGTCACGGCAGCCAATCTCGTCATGTGGTCGCCGAATGTCATTTGCGTTTTGGTCGGCTTGCACCTGTTCCGTCGCGCGCGTTTCAAATGAAACGCAGATCATGAAACTCTTTCGAAAAAAACGCAGGAGATCGCCAGATGTTTCGGCCCTCAGCAGTGGCCAGAGCATCACATTGGCTCCTTTCGTATCTTCTTTGCGCAGTTACTCCCTCGAAAAGCTGCGTGCCGATACTCATGCCGCGGCGAACGTGACCATGCTGGCACTGCCGCAATCAATCGCATATGCGGCAATCGCCGGCCTACCCATCGTGCATGGCATTGTTTGTTCGGCGGTCGCCGCCATGGTGGCACCCATTTTTGCATCATCGCGACTGACCGTGCTTGGACCTACCAACGCCACGGCATTCATGCTTTTCAGCTTTTTCGCCGCCAACCCGCAACTTGGATCGAGAAGCGGCGAGCTGCTCCCGTTGTTGGTGGCCATGGTCGGCATCATTGCCGTACTTGGCTCGATGCTGCGAATCGCCGACCTGTTGCAGTATGTTTCACGCAGCGTGATGGTTGGTTACATTTCCGGTGCAGCGGTACTCATCATCGCCAACCAACTCAAGCCATGGCTCGGATTGGGACCATTCATTGATCCTGAATCGTCGAGCACGTTTGTGGGCTTTGTCATCGAGTTGACTCACGCGTTGCCGCATGCGCAATGGGTACCAGCGCTGATCGGATTGACAACTATCGTGATATTTTTCGCATTGCGCGCGTGGCAACCCAAGTGGCCAATTTTTGCCATCACGCTTGGATTATCTTCGGCCATCTTCGGCTTGCTTATTCACGAGCGTGTCGGCCCTTTCGCTGGAGTGGAAACTTTTCGAACCTTTTCTTTTGCGGATCTGGAACATGGGTTTCCCGGTATTTTTCGTGCTGGTTTTTTCAAGGATTTTTCAGAGCTGATCGGTGTTGCTTGCGCACTGGCATTCATTGCATCTCTTGAAAATTCCTTGATGTCGAAAAGCCTTTCATCTCGTTCGGGCGAGCGGACTGAGGCCAACCAGGACATGTTCGCGGTGGGGGTGGCCAACATTGCCTCATCAATCGCCTCGGGCATGCCCGCATCGGGATCGCTTACCCGCTCATCGTTGAATGACACATCGGGAGCTCGCACGCGATTTGCGTCGTTTTTCACAGGACTTTACACGCTGGCTTTCACGCTGCTCATCGCAGCCTCAGGACATTGGGGTGTGCCATTGATCGACTATGTGCCCAAGGCAGCCCTTGCTGCGCTCGTCATTGCCCTGTCATTTTCGTTGTTCAACCGGCGGGCGATACGCATCTGTATGCAGTCAACGCGCGACGACGCACTGGTGCTGGTATGTACATTTGTGGCTACACTTCTTGCTCCTTTGTATGTGGCAATTTTCATTGGTGTCGCAGTGTCGATCTCGTTATTTTTGCGCAAAGCCAGCAGACCTCAACTCGTCGAGTATGGCTTTGATGAGGGTGGTGAACTGCGCGAGATGACCGACACAAGTCGCAGTCGGCCGATCCCTGCAATCTCGATCGTGCACGTTGAAGGCGACTTGTTCTTTGGTGCATCCGAACTTTTCCGCACGCAAATCCAACGTACCGTGTCGGATCCTGATATCCGCGTTATTATCCTTCGTCTCAAGAACGCAAGGCATCTCGATGCCACCAGCGTCATGGCCCTTGAAGACCTGATACACTTCATGCGCGGCAAAGGCCTTCATCTGATTGTTTCGGGCGCCACACGCGAAGTTTACCGTGTATTGAGAAACTCCGGCGTGTTGTTGACCCTGCAAGAGGGATGCGATCGTAAATTGGGCGAAAGTAACCTGTTTCTCAGCAGTCCACGAAACCCCAATCTTTCGACGCGTGCGGCGCTAATGCGTGCACAGCGTTTGATCGGCAGCGACAAGGCACGCATCAAGATTTTCCATGATGCCAACCAAGGGAAATCGGCGACATGACAAAGCGTCTGCTTATCAGCTTCATTTTCATTGTTATTATCTTGTCGGCAGCATGGTGGTTTTCTCCCGAACAGGTGATCAAGCGTCACAATATTTCGCTTTTTGAGGTTCTTACGATCGACCTCGGCAAGCCACCGACCACACGGTCGCTAGCGGTTTACAGTCTCCATCCTTATCTTGCCCCGGAGGTCGAAATTACCACTCCGACTCCGGAGGAAGCCAATGGCAAATTTGCGCGAGAAGAACTTGAATCGGCCTTTTCGAGCATCTGCCAGCATGCTTTGCAATGCCAGTTTTCCGAACTCCAGTTTGTTGATGTGAAAATTGTGGGGACACGGGCGACCGTATTGCTGACATTGCAGGCAAAGGTCGAGTTTCCAGAAATGCGTATTGCAGACGGCCCTTATCGCGTGAAGCTCGAATGGATTCGGGGGGAGGGGAGTTGGTTGTTGGAGCGGGCCGAGGGGCTGCCCCTGCAAATCGGGACTCATTAGCACGCCCCGCCACCCTACGGAGTTTTTTCGCTCTTAGAAATTGCGGGGGTGGGAAAAAGCGGCGATGGATATTGGCATGCAGTTGGTGACAACGGGATCGGAATTGAGGGGAATTCTGCTCGGGGACGAGCAATATGCTGGTCGGCGTGTACTGGTGCCGACCATGGGTGCGCTGCATCGCGGCCATTTGGCTTTGGTAAAACAAGCGAGGCATGAGGCTGGCCCAAATGGCGTGGTCGTGGTTTCAATTTTCGTGAATCCAATCCAGTTCGATCGTGTAGACGATCTCGAAGCCTACCCGCAGCCGCTTGAGGCCGATCTCATGCTATGTCAGGCCGCCGGAGTCGATGTGATTTTCGTTCCGGATGTTCGAGAAATGTACGCAGGCGACCGATCGACTCTTGTTACCGAAAAATCCCTCTCCCGCACATTGTGTGGTGCGACACGTCCCGGTCACTTCGATGGCGTTTGCACGGTAGTGCTCAAGCTCTTCATGCTCAGCGCATGTCATGCGGCGGTATTTGGTGAAAAGGATTTTCAGCAACTCGCCATCATCCGGCGCATGGTGCGTGATCTGGATGTTCCGGTTACGATCATTGAATCGCCCACCATTCGGGAATCCGACGGCCTTGCGCTTTCGTCGCGCAATGTGCGGCTCAGCCATGCCCATCGGGAAGATGCGCCGTGTATTTACATGGCACTCAGCGAGGCTGCCATGCTCCGGGATGCCAATGAGATCATTCAACACGCCCGCAAGAAACTGGGAGATTCGAAGCATTTGAAAATCGATTACCTGTCACTGGTCGATGCCGAAACTTTACAACCGGTCAACGAGCTCTCACACCCGTCGATTCTGGCCGTGGCGGTATTTTACGACGAGGTAAGACTCATCGATCACGTGCGGATTTCGCCAGCTTGAAAAGGCCGAAATCTCTTTATCGCACAACCTTGCCTCCGAGCGAGAGGATGCGGGCGTTGGCTTTGGCGGATTCCGCTTCCGGAATGTTGCCATCGCGCACATACATTTGCGAGAGGCTCGTCCACGCAAGCAGATCGTTCGGACGAAGGGTTACTGCCTTGAGCCCGCAGCCGATCGCTTCGCGCAAACGATCGATCTTCATAAGCCCCATGCCTAGAGCGTGCCATGCATCGAAGTATTCAGGATCGATCTCCACACAGCGGCGATAGAGGGCAACCGCCTCTTCAATTTCCCCAAGGGCGAGATAGCCGTTGGCTTCGTCAAATAGTGATTCAAGTTGGTCTTCTGCCGCCATGGTGGGGTGGGGTGCGTCATGTGCCATGGCCGCCTGCGAGCCTAGCCGAGGTGTTTTATAACAGCTGAAGTGATTCAGCGTTGGAAGAGCGCCTCGACTTTTGCTCCCGCAGTTCGCTCCCTTAACCAGTTGCCAAATGCGAGTGATTCATTCTGGGTGGCACTTGATTCGAGTAGTGTCTTGGCCGACTCATCAGCCTTCAGATCCATAGCAATCTCGCGAGTGGTGACATGGACGATGAAAGCCCGGTCCTTTTCAATGACAGGCGGCGCGAGAGAGCCTGGATCGACAGTGCTGGCATTTTCAAAAAGGGCGGTAGGCCGGGTGGCGGAGTCCACTGGATCTGAGCTTTTCAGTTTGCTGAAGGCTTTCACATTTGAGTCAGCAATGCCTGCCTCTTTGGCAGCAGCAGCGAATGACTTGCCTGCCGCTAGGGAGTTTTTGATTTTATCGCTGGCTTCGAGAGCTGCTTTCCGTAGTGCATCCGCGGCCTTTTGTTCAATGAACTGTGCGCGCGCCTCCTCGCGTGCCTCTTCGAAGGTTTTGGCACGAGATTTCTCCTCACCGTCGAGACGTGCGATCAGCCATTGATTTTCGGCGATCGCGATGGGTTGGGAAATCATGGAGAGTGGATCGGTGGTCGGCTCGATGCGGAAGAGTTCGTCGATGGCTTTGCCGTCGAGGCTGGATGAGCGGAGCTTAACAGCAAGTTCAGCGGGGGGCTCATCCTTGGAGAACATGCCCGTGGTTTTGACCTGCCACTGGTTTTTGACGGCAAGCTCCTCAAAGCCTGCACCCTTTTGTTCCTCAAGCTTGAAGGAAAACTCGTCGACCATTCCATCGAGTTCGATCTGGTTCTTCCGAGATTCCTCTTTTGCCGCCGCTTCCTGCTCTTGCTGCTTTTTCTTTTTCTGTTCGTCGTTGAGCGAGTCGTAATCGATCGACCCGACAGGTTTTGCCACAGGCTTTGGTGTCGCGATGAAATAAGTAAACTTGCGCTTCGGTGCTGTTATGAACGCATCCTGAATGCTTTCCCAATAGTTTTTGATTTCTTCGTCCTTGGGCTGGATGCTTGCCTTGACCGGCCCCAAGTCGATGCGCGCAGTGGAGCCGCCGATCATCTGGTCTCCCAGCGCGCGATTGGCGATGAGCGCATCTCGGTTCATGGCAAGTCCGCCGCCAATGATGGAGTTGATCTTTCTCGATGCGATCGCATCCGATGCCAACTCACGAAGATCGCCTTCAGTCATGCCAAGCCGGCCGATGCCCTTTTCAATGAAACTGTTGTATGTCTCTTGGCTGAATTTGCCATTTTTGTCGGTGAAGGCCTGCAAATTACGGATGTAGTCGTTGATTTCCACATCACCCGGATGAACCCCGAACTCGTCTTTGGCCTCACGTAGAATCATCCGGCTGACGAAGAATTTTTCGCTGGCATCATTTTCGCTAGTCGCGCCTTGTGAGAGCTCGATGAGAAATTGGTAGAGGCTGAAATCGCCCGCACGGGCAAGCCCGCCAACCAGCTCGAAGGCTCCACTACCGAGATGTTTGAACTCCTTGTCGCTGTAACTGCGGCCGTTGATTCGGTAGACAGCCTGGCCGCCACCCCCGCCCCTGAAGATATCATCCTTGATGCCGACCACGAGCGATACAATGACGAGCGCTATGAAAAATAGGATGAGGCCCCTGTATTTGCGGATGTTTTCGATCATGCGTATGTTGGCTAGTTTCGGAAAGGCAGGTATTTAAGTCAGCAGAACCGCGTCCATCAACCGTAAACCATGCGAAGCTCGTGAAATAAGGTTTGCTCAAATAGCGGCGGCTGGGGCGGGTGGCTGACAAAGCACCAAGAATACGGCTTGCCGCCCGGCAAGATAATGGGTTCGCTTTGCACCTAGATGAATTTACGACGCATCAACGAGTTGTTCTGGGGTAATTCGGTGGCATTGGCATGGATGTGGGGGCTTGGCCTTTTTTTTAGCGTCCAGATGACCTTTATGTTCGGCCTCAAAGGCCTTCTCTGGTTTGCTCTGCCCAATGCCACGGGTCTTGCCCTTTTCGGCTTTCTAACCCAGATCGTCGCAAACCGGCACTCTGGAGGACAAGAGTCGCTGGCGATTTTCTTCAACAAGTTCGCCAAGCCCTTCCGGCTGATTTTCTACCTCTATCAATTGCTAGCGATTGGCCTGACGGTTTTTGCACTTACAAAATACCTCTTTGGTCCGATTCAGCTTTTTACGGGGGGGCTTAACGCTCTCTACCTTGGAATGTGTGTATTTGTGATCCTCGCAGCAGGCTGCCTGTTCGGCGAGGAATTCGGCATCCAACGCATCAAGATGGCCCATGCAATTCTTGGGTTGGTGATTTTTTTCTGCATCATCCGCCTGTTCTTCGGGTTGTGGCCCGAAAGTGGCCCTCTGCTCGACTGGAGTTCCACGGGTAGTGGTGAATGGGAGGGGCCAAATCTCTCGGGCTTTGCAGTGCCTTTGTTGGTCGGGTTACTTGTCGGCCCCTGGCTGGATCTCCAGCACTGGCAGCGGGCGATCCAAATCCACCGTGAAAACAACTCAATCAGAACCAGCTACCTTTTCGGAGGAATCATTTTCTTCATTCTGTTGATCATTCACGGTCTGTTCGCCTCATGGGTGATGAGCAAAAGCGGCTTAGCCGGTGTCGGCACCGCTGGCATCGACGGATTCCGCTACGCTCATGACATCATCGTAAGATACCTCGACCGGCTTGATGATTCCGTGGCTGGGATGCTTCCAACTGCATATTTCACGTTTCTCGGAATTTGTGCTCTTACCACGATCGACAGCGGCTACATCGCGTTGAAGTGGTTTCTTGGCCTGAACTTTGCGAAGAATGAAAACATCCTTCTGGGAATGATTCCCAAGCGCGTGCTCGAATCCCCGATTCCGAGTTTCATCCTTGTGGGTACGGTGACGCTAGTGGCCTTGTGGGCAGACATCGAGCTGGAGTACTTCATGGTGTTTTACGCCTCGTTTTTCGTGGGTTACGCCTCACTTGCGATCGCACGATGCTTCGTTCCGAATTCCCAGCAGCCGCTGCCACAGATCCGCATGTTTTCTCTGGCTAGCATTTCGTTGGTCATTTTTGCCTTTGGTTACTGCACCGCGGCCAACGCCTTATTGATTCTGGGTTCGCTACTGCCGCTGGTGCATGTGATCTGGCTTGTCTTCAATGCCGACCTCCTGCGGGTCGTGAGCGCCAAGGCCGGGGAGGTGATTGAAGCCGCCTCGGAGATTCCTGCGATACGCGCCATTACCAAAACCGCCAATGTGGTTGCCGGCAGCGAGGTGATCGCGCCGCAAATACATGGCAATCATGGCATTGCCGGACACTTTGAAGACAAGTGGTTTGTCTACTCAACCATCGCGACCTACGCCGATACCAATTCGGTCGGCAATGTCTATTTCGGGATGTATGGCATGTACGTTGGCAAAACGCGTGAGCTCTTTTTCAATGCGGCGATGCCGGAATTCGACCTCAAAACCACGAAATTCTACATCCTCACTCGATCGTTCGAGCACAAGTTCATTCGTGAAGCGCGTGAATTCGACACCATCACCGTCAAAATACGCGTTGCCGACTTCAACCGGAAGTTCTGCACACTGGAGCATCAGGTCTTCGGAAGTGACAATGAATTGCTCGGAAAAGGCAAACAAAGCCTGCTCTTCGTTTCCTCACGCGACTACAGCCTGCTGGACATTCCACCCGAGGTCTACAAGGCGTTCATGCCTTACTTGTAAATCAGGCGCTTGCCAGTTGCTCGCGGCTGACGCCTCGCAGCTCGAACAATTTGTAGATCGTTTCTTCGATCAGATTGTTCGGGCATGATGCGCCTGCCGTGATCCCGATATTGAGAGGAGTTTCGCGTGAAAAGGCTGCGGCATATTCAGACACAACCTCTTGCTGGCTGTGGAGATCATAATGGATAATGTGTTCGAACGATTCGATGCAGGCCGCGCCACGGACAAAAAAGGTCGGTAGCTTTTGCTCGGCGATCTCCACCAGATGCGCGGTATTGGAACTGTTATAGCCACCAACCACGACCATCAGATCCATCGGGTGGCTCAACATTTCAAACAGCGCATCCTGTCGCTCTTGTGTCGCTCCGCATATGGTGTCGAACATTTGGAACGCGGCGTCATTGCCATCGCGACCGGTGATCGCAGCACGAACCCGGCGTTGAATTTCCTCGGTCTCGCTCTTGAGCATGGTCGTCTGGTTGGCGATGCCTACTTTTGCCAAATCCCTGTCGGGATCAAAACCCGGCGAGCAGGAGTCCTCAAAGCGCTTGAGGAAATCCTCCTTGTTTCCGCCATTTAAAATGTAATCGCAGACGAAGTCGACGTCGGCCAGCGTGAGTACCACGAGATAGCGACCTGTGCCGTCATCGCCCAGCGCTCGCGAGGCAGTCGCACGGGTTTCCTCATGACCTGCTTTGCCATGGATGATCGAGGTGATGCCGTCTTTGGCATAACCGCGGACCCGCCGCCAGACCTTCATGACGTCGCCGCAGGTGGTATCAATCACCTGGCAACCGCGCTCCTCGATTTTTTGCATGAAATGGGTGGGGGCACCAAAAGCTGGCACGATCACCACGTCGTCGGAGCTGAGTTGGTCGTAGTCGCCCGTAAGATCCTTCCAAGGCAGCGATACGATGCCCATCTCGCGCAGGTGGCGGTTCACATCAGGATTGTGAATGATCTCACCGATCAGAAAAATCCGTTGCTCGGGAAAAACCCGCCGTGTTGCATAGGCCAGATCGATGGCCCGCTCAACGCCATAGCAAAAGCCAAATTGGCCGGCCAGCAGCACGGTCGTGTTTCCGACGGAAATACGACCGCCGGCTTCGCGGATGCGGCCAACGATCGAGGAGTGAAAATGCGCTGCAACTTCCGCTGCAACCCGCTCCATGACCTCGGGCCTGCGCACGTTGACCCGTTCCCGTTTTGCCTCATTTGTCGGCTTGCTCATCGATAGTGCGGATATAGTTCGGATTCCGGCCGGTACCAATTCTTTTTCCTGCATCACATCGCATCAATAAGACACCACCCAATGCTCACTTTGCGGGCCCCTTGATAAATTCCATGAGATCTGCTCGGGATTTTTTCAAATCCGCGGGGTTAAGATAAAACATATGCCCCCCCTCGTACATGGTCGTGCGGATTCGTGATTTCGCGGAAGATGGCAGATCAAGCATGTGGCGCAGCGAATGGGCCATCGACTCCGCAGGGGTCGCCAGATCGGCCAGTCCACTCATCACCAGCACTTCGAGATGAGGATTGTCTCTCATCGCAGTGGTCAGCCTGTCTGCCACATTGGCCACCGAGTTGTTGGCATCCCAATGCCATGGAAAGACTTTGTCGGTAAGAATCTCGTAGGGACGGTCCTCATCGTATCCCAGATCACGACTCAGGTAATCCATCATGGCGGTGGAAAAAGCTCCGTAAACCAATGCATATGATGGATCAAATTCAGCCTTGCGCGAAGTCATGTTTCCCACCTCTGAAGTTACTCGCGCGTCAAACCTACCGATAACCTTGCCTTCTGCGCGCATCAGTTCCACACGAAATACGGCTGGCTCAATTCGCAAGCGGTAGCGTAGCCAAGTTTCTGCTGGGATCGAGGTAAAGGCCTCGAGGCGAGTCGCTGTTTTTTTTGCCACCTCATCCGAGAGAGCAGAGCCCTTGATAAGGGCTGATGCGTATTCACCGTAGGCAAATTCAGTGGCTTCTGTGATCAGCTTTTCGCGATCGCCACTAACCTTGCCGTGAATATGGGATATCGCCGCATAGCTTGGCAGATAAACCGAGTGGGAAATTTCACTGCCGCTCTCCGAATCAAGCGTCGCAAAGTCCAGAAGCGATGAGAGAAGGATCACGCCGTTGAGTTGCATGCCAAAGCGCGCCTGCAGGTGTTTTGACAAGCCTGCCACACGCATGCCGCCATAAGATTCTCCCAGCAGAAATTTTGGAGAGGCCCAGCGATCATGAGCACTCACCCACATCCGCACAAAGTCACCGAGTGATTCAATGTCCTGATTGAGCCCGTGAAAATCATCAGACTTCACCTCGTTTTCCGTGCGGCTGTAGCCGGTTGAAACGGGATCCACGAAAACCAGATCACATGCGTCGAGCATGCTCAATGGATTGTCCGCGAGTTGCACCGGTGGGGGAGGTGCCGTGGTACCATCACCCGCAAGGCTCACGATTTTAGGCCCGAGTATTCCAATGTGCAGCCACACAGAGGACGAACCGGGGCCCCCATTGAAGGCAAACAGGACTGGTCGATTGGATCGATCCGTCACAGCATCACGCTCGTAACTGACATGGAAAATCGACGCACGGGCCTTGCCGTCATCACCCTTGAGCTGAATTTTTCCGGCCGTCGCTTTATAGGGGATCTTTTTGCCGTCGATGAGCACCGACGCCTGCTTCGTAACCGTTTTCGGAACCTCGACAGGTTGCGCAGTTTCGGGTTTCGGAGCAGGGGACTTGGCTGGTTCATCGGCCGCAAATACCGAAACGGCAAGGGTCAATAAAAGGGCAGGGACGCGTAGCATGAGACCATTTTAGGGGCAGGGGCCGATCTTGTCCATGGTCAGAAATAGACCATGACGCCTCAAACAAACGCCGATTAAAACGATCACTCCGCCTGCATGGCGCGAATCTCATTCCTGACCATGTCGGCCAGTTCTTTCGGGGCCAAAACCTTGGCGCAGCTGCCAAAACTCAGCACCCAGCGGAGAACTTCTTCAAGTCGGCCGACTTCAAAGCAAACTTCGACGCGCGTGCCTTTGGCGTTGAGCAATGTGGTCTCCTGGGTCGGATGCCAGCGTCGTTCCTGAGCGATGATTGCCGCATAGCCTCTCAGCTCTACCCGAACCTCATGCCGCGCATCGTCACCAGCGACATTCCAGATGCCAAAGGACCGATTGAGATAAGCCCGACCGTCAAAATCCAACGGTCGATTGAATTTTGTATTTGAAGCCTTGATTCGATTGATCCTCGGAAGCGCGAAGGTGCGCAATGACTTGCGGTCGGTATCGAATGCGATCAGGTACCAGCCGCCGTCAACCTCGCCGAGGTGGAGGGGATGAACCTTGCGCGGCTCAGCTTGCTCCGATTTTAGTTTCCGGTAATAAAAGGTAGTAACTTGTTGATTTAGAATCGATTGCGTAATTTCTCCCAGTCGCTTGATGTCGCGCGGTTTCTGTTCAAGGGTCTTGCGGGAAAAAGCCTCGTCGAGGTCGCTCCACGAGAACTGGATTTTATCCATCATCCCACGGGTGAGCTTGGCAAATGACTCCTGGAGCACCGTGGCCAAGCTAGTGCCACGAACCGATTCCAACGCGTTTCTTGCGAGGAAAAGTCCGGCCAGTTCATCGGCGGTCGTCTGAAATATCGGAAATCCGCTGATATCCGACTCGTAAAAGTAGCCGTGGAGGGTGTTTTCGTAAACCAAGGGCAGGCCCAACTCATCGCGCATGAATGAGATGTCTCGCTGGATGGTCTTGCGCTCAACCTGCAGCTTCTTGGCCAGATCATTGCAGTTGGGATAGCTGCCACTCTGGATTTCCGAATGAATTTCATAGATCCGAAACAAGGGTCGCCGCGTTTGCGCCGTCCGCTCGCCGACACTGACCTTGGATTTCGGGGTCTTTATCGATTTTCGTCTCATCACAACGCCCATATGTCGGGCACATGCTCATAGTCGCAGATATGACCCCATGTGAAATAGTTAATTACAACTTGTGACAATGTATGTAATGCGGATTAATTACCAAAAAGGCCTGAAAGGATTTCGATTTCCCCGATAATGACCCTGATTACCTGCTTTTTCCCATCAGAACAGCCTGCGTGGCTGGGGTCACTTCGAAGCGACCTGAGCCGGTGCCTTTGACGGGTTCACCTTCTTTGGCCTGGTACTCGAAAACCTTGATGGGTTTGACTCCTGGCACCTGGGACATGAGGTAGACGCGGATGCTGATGGGCTCCTTGCCGGTCGAGCCTTCGAGTCGGCGGGTTGTGAATTGGACTTCATTGAGCCCGTCGAGCGCGCCACCGATGACGATTTCGGCCTCCTGGACGTTGGCGAATCGGTGGCGGCTGATCCGGTTGATTTGAGCATTCACCTCGCGGCCCGGGCAAAACACATAGATCTTTGCAATCGTTTTGGCCGGACGGGCCTCGATCGGCACTGGCGGGATGACACCCGACGGGCGTGCTTCGGGCGTTTCCTTGAGGTATTTAAAATTTCCGGTGGCCAGCTCTTTGCGGACTTCCGGCAAGGACGCCAAATTCACCACATCGGCCCGATCGTAGAGCCAGATCCCCTTGCCTCGCACGAATGAGATCACCAGGAGATTGTCGGCCGCTTTGGCGCCAACACCGAAATCGACCTTGCCGAAATATGATGCCTTCGCGGTCGCTCCATTTTGGGTAGCTTCGAGAAATTTCATGCCATCAATTTTTGGCGGCGCGGCAGGAAGATCGAAAACAGCCGCAGGAAACGGTCGTTTTTCCGACAAAATGCGGTTCTTGATTTCCATCTGACGGTGAAGCGCTGTCACTTGCCTCCACGTGATGGAATCCTTGCGTAGCATTGCTTCACGCCAGACGCGATAGGTTTGCTCCAAAGGGACCTGCAAATTTTCTTGCCCGTGAGAGATCAGCATGAGGGCAAAACTGATCGAAATCAGGCATGCGAAGAACTTCATGCGCGAAACGATTGGACAAGCGGGCCTGTTTCACAACAAACAAATCGCAGCGGTCGTGGTCAGACCGGAATTGACGCTTCGTGCTATGAAGGAAAATCTGAATCGAGTGGTGCCGATCGGCGAGGAGCGGGACCGTGAAATGCTCAAGGGGGCGTCGACCCATACCTATCGCGAACGACCTCAGGGCGAGGTTCAAGCCCATGTTTTTTTTCCGAAAAAACCCTCCGACAAGCCTCGGACGCTGGTGGTTTTCTTTCATGGCGGATTCTGGGGAAGCCCCTCTCCCGCTCAATTTGTCCCCCACTGCCTCCACTTTGCCGACCGCGGCGCGGTGGCGGTGGCAGCGGAAACACGGACCACATCGCGTCACGGCACGGGCGCGCTTGAAGCCATCGAAGACGCGCGTGATCTGATCCGTTGGCTG
The DNA here is from genome assembly GCA_903909905.1 of Akkermansiaceae bacterium. Classification (GTDB taxonomy): domain Bacteria; phylum Verrucomicrobiota; class Verrucomicrobiia; order Verrucomicrobiales; family Akkermansiaceae; genus Luteolibacter. Next base: position 3,102 of record CAIVXP010000404.1, on the reverse strand, counting down.
CGCCACAATGCGGCGACCTTTGGGGTCGACCCCAAGCGCGTTGTCGTCTGCGGTGCGGCCGGCGGCGCATTGTTGGCTTTGATGGCCACCCTGCCCAAAGAGCAAGATCTGGCGCCGGTTGACGGCCTTGATTGTCGGGCGCAGGCCTTGGTCCTCTTCAGTGCTTTGGTCGACGCCGGCGCTGGCAGTGCGGCGTTTTCGAAATTTCCCGACGAGTTGAGCGCCAAGAAAAACTCACCACTGCGGTTGCTGCGCCGTCATTTGCCGCCGATGATATTTTTCCATGGCAAGGCCGACCGCATCACGCCCTTTGCGAAAGTTGCCTCATTTTGCCGCAAGGCGCGCTGGCGTAGAAATACCTGCGAGCTCATCGATTATGAGAAAGCCGAACATGGTTTTTTCAACTTCAACCTCAGCCATCACAACTTCGAGCTCACCATCGGCGCGGCTGATCGATTTCTGGTCGAGCGCGGTTTGCTCGAAGCTGCTGAGGATGATCCGGCACCTCCTTACTGAGCCGGAAATTTGCCCGTCAGATCCGGAGGAAATTTTCCAAGAGTCGCTTGCCATCCTGCGTGAGGATCGACTCAGGATGAAACTGCACGCCATGCACCGGGTGCTGCTTGTGCATCAATCCCATGATTTCCCCTTCTTCGGTCCATGCGGTGATTTCTAAACAATCCGGTAGCGTCTCGCGTTTGACGATGAGCGAGTGATATCGCGTTGCCTCGAAGGGATCGGGCATGCCGGCGAACACGCTTTGGCCCTTGTGATGGATCGGCGAGGTCTTGCCGTGCATGAGTCGGTCGGCACGCACGACATCACCGCCGTAGACTTGCCCGATCGACTGATGCCCAAGGCAAACGCCGAGAATCGGTGTGCTCGCGCCAAACTCCTTGATGAGATCGCAGGAAATTCCCGCCTCGTTCGGTGTGCAGGGGCCCGGCGAAATGCAGATGCGCTCGGGTTTCATCGCGCGTACTTCCTCGACAGATACCGCGTCGTTGCGGAACACGCGCATGTCGGCACCAAGCTCGCCGAAGTACTGGACGAGGTTGTAGGTGAACGAGTCGTAGTTATCGATGATCAGTAGCATCGTGCGGATCTTTCGGGTGGATTCATTCCTGCAAGGTGCGGGCCAATGCCACGGCACGCAGCATGCCTTTGGCCTTGTTCACCGTTTCGTTGTATTCGTAGGTCGGATCACTGTCAGCGACGACTCCAGCGCCCGATTGCACATAAGCCTTGCCGTTCTTGAGCAAGCAAGTGCGCAGCGTGATGCAGGAATCGTGAGAACCATCGAAACCAAAATATCCCACCGCACCGGCGTAGGCGCAGCGCTTGTTTTTCTCGAGCGAATTGATGATCTGCATCGCGCGGATCTTCGGCGCGCCACTCACGGTGCCAGCAGGAAAGGTTGCGCGCAGCACATCATAGGCACTGTGCTGTGGGTCGAGCTCGCCGCTCACATTCGAAACGATGTGCATCACATGGCTGTAGCGCTCGATGATCATGAAATCATCGACCTTCACCGCGCCGTGCTTGGCGATGCGGCCGACATCGTTTCTTGCGAGATCGACGAGCATCAAATGTTCGGCGCGCTCTTTCGGATCGCCCAGCAAATCGGCAGCCAGCGCATCATCCTCATCCGGCGTCTTGCCCCTCCAACGCGTGCCGGCGATCGGGCGGATGTCGATGCGCCCGGCGATCGAGCGCACATGGACCTCGGGCGAACTGCCGACGAGCGAGAAATCCCCCATCTCGAGGATGAACATGTAGGGCGAGGGATTGACCAATCGCAGCGCGCGGTAGAGGTCGACAGGCGACTGAGTGAAGTCTGCTTCAAAGCGCTGACTTGGCACAAATTGAAAGATGTCGCCCGCAGCAATGAATTCCTTGCCCGCGCCCACCATCGCTTCGAATTCCTGCTGCGTGGTGTTGCTCTTGGCATCAATTTCGCCGATGGCAGAAAGCCCGTTGAGCGCCGGCACATGCAGCGGACGGTTGAGCGCGGCGACCGTGGCATCGATTCGTGTGCGTGCATCATCGTAGGCGGCTTCAGGCGAATCAAATTCGTCGATGAACGCGTTGGCGATGATCTGCAATCGGCGCAGGCGTTGGTCGAAAACCAGCAGCGTATCGGCCAGCACGAACACCGCATCGGGAATGCCAAGCGCGTCGGGCGGTGGATCACCGAGGGTCGGCTCGAACTGCCGCACTGCATCGTAGGAAAGATAGCCGACCATGCCACCGGTGAAGACCGGCAAGCCTTCGTGCCCCGCCGGACGGTAGCCAGCCATTTCCTGTTCAAGCGCGTTGAGTACATCGCCTTCGGCGCGGTAGTTTTTCACCTCATCACCTTTGCGCAGCGTGATCTCCTTGCCGCGCGCCTCAAAGCTAAGTCTCGGCTTGCTGCCGAGGATCGACCAGCGGCCGCCTTTTTCCGTGCTTTCGGCACTCTCAAGGAGAAACGAATGCCGACCGTCGCGGATCTTCAAATACGCGGAAAGTGGGGTCTCGAAATCCGCCGCCAGTTGGGTAAAAACGGGCACGACATTTCCCTGCTTCGCCAGACCGGCGAAAACTTCCCTGCTTGGCTCTACCGGGATGAGACTCACTACGCCGCAAAGCATGCCCACTCGCCCCGGAAGGGCAAGCACGGAGAGTGCTGCCCAGCACGCTGGCTCAACGCCGGTAGGTCCATGCATCGCAGCCGTACATGGTGGCAATTTTGACATCGATCATCGCCATGGGCGGATCCAGCCGCACGAATTCGGGCTCACGCGCGAGTCGATTGGCGAAAATTTTGACGAGACGGGAATCCGGCATTTTGCCCAGTACCAACGAACCTTGGTGCAAAAGCCCGCATTGCGTCCGGCGCTGACCCGCCCCGGCAATTTTGTTGCCATCCGCAGCGACCAGATCCCGCCGCACGGGATTTTGAAAACATGCCGAAGCATCATTGGCCCCCTCGCCCGCACTCAAGCGGCATTCGATTCCGCACTCACTGAGCGCCGCTGCCAGAGCTTCATGGATCAGGCGATAACTCTCATCACCCCTCGCCCTCGCCAGCGGACCACCCGCCGGATCGATGATCGTGTA
>CAIVXP010000403.1 GCA_903909905.1 Akkermansiaceae bacterium | reverse complement strand
TGCCAAATCCGGATTGGATGCGTGTGCACGGATTGCGTGATTGCGCGGTGCGAAGTGCGGTGCTTTGTTGAGAATGCCATGAAAACGATTGTAGTCGCTGTTGATTTTTCCGATGCCACCCAACGGGTGGTTGCCATGGGCACCACGCTTGCCAAGGCACTTGGCGCTCATTTATGCCTATTTCATGTGGTTGAACCCGAGCCCAGCTACACGGCCTATGGCTTCACACCCGATGAATTTCCCGCGCTACACGCGTATCACGAAGAGGCCAAGCGCCGGGCAGTGATCAAGCTCGGTGAGTTGCTCTCGACCGTGCACAAGGATGTGCCGAATGCGGTTTCGCAAATTGCCGAGGGTGGCGCGCTATCGGCCTTGCTCGATCAGGTGAAGGACAAGCATGCGGACCTTGTCGTGCTCGGTTCGCACGGTCATGGCGCTATCGCGGCGCTCTTGCTAGGCAGTGTGGCCGAAGGCATGCTGCGCAAGGCGGTGGTGCCGACTTTGATCGTGCCGGTGAAAAAGGGGTAGAGTTTCAAGGTTCAAGCTTTCAGTTTCAAGAGAAGAGGAAGAAGGGGCGGATTCATTCATGATCCATGATCTTCGCATTCGCATCTCACCCGCGGAGTTTGCGCATCACCATGGCGATCGCTTCTTTTGCTTCGGCGACCTTCATGAGGCTGGCGATGGAAAAATAGGCGAGCTGTGCGGCGCCAATGGTGAGCATGAGCCAGAGCGCGCGGTGCCACATCGAGAGCTTGCCGGGATCGGGGAAGAGCCAGTGGTTGGCGGCGATGCAGACGAGTGACATCGCGGCTGCCGCAAACGCAAGTTTGCCGAGCAGTGAGATCAGTTCACCACCGCCGATGTCGCCGGCAAAGCGGCGCATGGCGATGAAGAGGATGAGGAAATTCACCGTGGCCGAGATGCTGGTGGTGAGGGCGAGCGACTCATGGCCCCAGCGCATGACGAAGACGAAGAACCAGTTGAAGGCGAGGTTGAGTACCAGCGCGAGGATGCTGACCATCATCGGCAGCCAGCGTTTGTCGACGGCGTAGAAGGCCGGTTGCAGCACCTTGAGCCAAGCGTAACCGAGCAGGCCGTAGGCGTAGGCGCGTAGCGCGGCAGCGGTCTGCAGGCGGTCCTGCGCATCGAATGCGCCGCGCTCGTAGAGCAGGCTCACGATCGGCTCGGCCAACAAGATGAGACCGAGCGACGAGGGCAGCACGAGAAACGCGACCAGGCGCAGACCTTTTGACAGCGTGCTTCTGAAATCATCGGTCACGCCATTCATGGCAGCGCGAGAGAGCGCCGGCAGCGTCACTGTTGCCACCGCGACGCCGAACACGCCGATCGGCAATTGCATAAGACGGAAGGCATAGCTGAGCCAACTCACCGCGCCTTCACCGACGCCGTAGGCAAACATGGCATTGATCACCACATTCACCTGCACGACCGATGAGGCAATCGCCGCTGGGCCCATGAGCTTGAGAATTTTTCGCACGCCGGAGTCATTCCAGCGGAAGTCGGCGACGAAGCGGTAGCCCACACGGCGCAGCGCGGGAAACTGACAGACCAACTGCGCCATGCCGCCGATCACCACGCCGATTGAAAATCCAACGAGGCTTTGTTTCCCCCATGTCGGATCCATCCACCAGCCGATCGCCGCGCCACCGATCATCGAACCGAGGTTGAAAAAACACGACGACAGCGCGGGCATGCCGAAGACATTGCGTGCATTGAGCATGCCCATCACCAGCGCGGCGAGTGAGACCAGCAGGATGAAGGGGTACATCACGCGGACCATCGTGACGGTGAGCGCGATCTCCTCCGGATTGTAGTCGCGGGCGGTTGCGCCCGAGTGCGAGAGCGAGGTGAGAAACTCGACGATCCACGGAGCCGCGGCAACGCCGATGAGTGTGATCGCGCCCATGGCGACGGCGGCAAGCGTCATCACCTTGTTGGCGAGCGCCCATGCTGAGGCTTCGCCTTCCGATTTGAGTTTCTTGGAAAAGGTGGTGACGAATGCCTGCGAGAGCGCGCCTTCGGCAAACAGATCGCGCAGGAGGTTGGGCACTTTGAATGCAAGATAAAAGCAGTCCATCCAGCGGCTGCCGCCGAAGAGGCCAGCAAACATCATTTCGCGCAGCAGTCCCAGCACGCGGCTGGCCATGACCGCCGCGCTGACTTTCCATGTGGCTTTGGCGGACATGGCTTGCGCTTGGAGTTTTTATTTCAAGCGAGGCGTGCGAGCACCTTGCTGGTGGCGACTTCGGCGGTGAGGCCGTGAAGCTCGCGGAGCGTGTCGGGCTTGCCGTGCTCGATGAATTCATCGGGCCACGCGATGCGCTCGACCGGCGTGTGGATGCCCGCGTCGTGGAGGTGATCGATCACGGCGGCGCCGAAACCGTTAAGCATCACGTGGTCCTCGAAGGTGCAGAGCACACGGCATTTGCGCGCGTAGGTTTCTAGTACTTCAGTATCGAGCGGCTTGATGAAACGCGGATTGATCAATGCGACCGAGAGCCCTTGGGCCTCGAGCATTTCCTTCGTGCGTTCGGCCATATCAAACATCGTACCGAGTCCGATCAGCGCGACATCGGCACCGTCGGCGACGACCTCGGCCTTGCCGATTTCGAGCAACTGCCGCTGCTCCTTCACCGGCGTGCAGCGGATCGGCCCGCGCGGGTAGCGGATCGCCGACGGGCCCGCATCGTAGGCGGCCATCGTGTGGAGCATGTCGACAAATTCGTTTTCGTCCTTTGGCTGCATGTGAACGAGGCCGGGGATGTGGCGCAGGTAGCCGATGTCGAAGAGGCCGTGGTGCGTCGGGCCATCATCGCCGGAGAGGCCACCGCGATCCATGCAGAGTCGCACCGGCAGGTTTTGCAGCGCGATGTCGTGGATGATCATGTCATAGGCGCGCTGCATGAAGGTTGAGTAAATCGCGAGGAAAGGGCGAAAGCCTTCGGTGGCAAGGCCGCAGGCAAACAGCGCGGCATGTTCCTCGGCGATGCCGACATCGTAGTAGCGTTCGGGAATTTCTTTTTTGAAGATCTCGAGCTTTGTGCCGCCGGGCATCGCCGCGGTGATCGCGACGAGCTTCGGGTCGTTTTTCGCGATGTCGGTGACGGTGTGGCCGAAGAGGTCCGAGCATGTCGGGGTGTTGACCGCGGCGGTGGAGCCATCGTCGATCTGATAGGTGCCGAGGCCGTGGAATTTCCCCGGGTTGTCGAGGGCGGGTTGGTAGCCGCGGCCTTTTTCGGTGATGATGTGAAGGACGACTGGCTCGTTGAGTGTCTTGAGGTGTTCGAAGGTGCGGACCAGCAGCGGGATGTCGTGGCCGTCGATCGGGCCGAAGTAGCGCAGGCCGAATTTCTCGAAAAGCACATTGGGAAATAGCAGGTTTTTTGCGCCTTCTTCCATGCGGTGGGCGAGGCTGCGTGCTGTTTTGCCGGCGATTTTTTCGACAAACTCCGCAGCCTTGGCGCGCACCGAGGCGTAAGTGTGATGGGTTTGCAACGCGTTGAAATAGCGGGCGATCGCGCCGACATTTTTGTCGATCGACCACTCGTTGTCGTTGAGCACGACGATGAACTTGCGAGTTGTCTCGGAGATGTTGTTGAGCGCCTCTAGCGTGGGACCACAAGTGAAGGCCGCATCACCGGCGACAGCGACCACGTGATTGTCGCGGCCGGCGAGGTCGCGCGCGGCGGCCATGCCAAGGGCGGACGAGAGCGCGGTGCCGGCGTGACCCGCGCCATATGCGTCGTGCTCCGACTCCGAACGCAGGAGGAATCCGTTGAGGCCCTTGTAGGTGCGAATCGTGTGAATGCGGTCGGCGCGGCCGGTGAGCATTTTGTGGACATAGCCCTGATGCGCGACATCGAAGACAAATTTGTCCTTGGGCGTTGAAAACACGCGATGCAGCGCGATGCTCAGTTCAACGACACCGAGGTTCGGGCCGAGGTGGCCGCCGGTTTGCGAAAGCGAGGTGATGAGCGAGTGCCGGATCTCTGCCGCCAAATCCGGCAGCTCCGCATCGGCGATTTTTTTGACATCATCGGGGGACTGGATCGCCTGCAGGAGCGGGCCGAGGGCGGGGGGCTTAGAAGAGGCGGATGTCATCATCGTCGGTGGCGTCCGGTGATTCGGACTGGGAAGGGGAGCCGGCTTGGTTGCCGGTTTTGGCGGGTGATTCGGTGGTGTCGTTGCGCAGGGTGATCAACTCGATGCGTTCGCGCGCGGAATCAAGAATCGATTCGCAGCGTTTGAGCAAGGCCGATCCTTTTTCGTAATGGGAAACGAGATCTTCGAGGGGCAGGTTTTCGTGTTCCATGGCCTCGACGATCGACTCGAGTCCCGCGAGGGCGTCTTCGAACGATGGTTCGGTTTGCCCGTCATCGGGGCTGGTTTTGCGGCGGGCCATGGTTTAATCAGGGGTTGATTTCGGCGTCCTTTTGGTTGGCCTTTTCACTGTAGTAGAGCATGTCCATGCCGACGAGTGGTTGGCGGTAGGGGTAGCGCCGCGTGATGTCCTGGATGCGGCTGTTCTTATCGTTGATCGGGATGCCGGGCGGGTAGGTCGCCATGATCACCCGGCCATCAAGCACCAGCGAGGTGAAGTCCTTGTAAAGGCTAGCCACCTCGGAAACCGGACCCGCGCCGTGCGATGAGGGCGAAATGAGGATTCCTGCCACCGGCGTCTGGAGGTCATTCGCGATGGTCTCGAGTTTTTGGAAACCTTCGCGGGATGGTGGCAACCAGATGCTGATGCGATCGGCATACCAAGCGACGGCCCATGGTTGATCCGAGAAAACCACCTGTTTCGGAGTGGTCCAGCCTTTCACCCCTTGTTCTTCGCTGTTCAGAGCGGGGGCGTAATATGGTGGCCAGTGCGGCACACCGCCACGGTTGCTGAGGTGCATGCCGGTGCGTACCTTATTCGGCAGCGAAAGCACGAGTGGCAGGGCGCAAATGCCGACAATCACGAAGTGGTGTACATTTTGCAGGATTGGCGTTGAGCTGACAAATTCGAGGCGGTTCCAGAGGATCGAAATGAACGCCAGACCATAGGCCGTCATGATGGGAGCAAAGAGCAGATGAAGCTGGTTTGGATCGAGGGGCTTGGTGGTAATGCCGAAGAGCGCCAAGCCAAATGCGGTAGTGATCCACATCAGGAAAATCGCCCAGCGGAAATTGGCAATGGATTTTCGTTTGAAGGGGTGGAGAAGCGAGAGGAAAAACAGCGGTGCGACCACAATGCCGGCAAGCAACGGCACAATGTCAGTGGCTTGGATGAGGGTCATGCGAAGGACCTTGGCAATGAGGCCGTCGAGTACGAGCGGCTCGGCTTCAAGGTCGGCGTTGCGCATGACGGTCGTCTCGGAGCCGTTGCCGAGACCGTTGTAAAGTGTGAGGAAGGCGGTGCCGAATGGCGAGCCGGTGATGTTGACATTTCGGATCATTGGGCCGATGGCGGCGACCAGCAGGATGCCAAGGATTGAGATGCCGACGATGCCGCGCGGGCGGAATGCGATGGCGGCGTAGAGGATGTACCCGAGCGCGATCCAGACAGTCATCCAGTGCGTGAGAGCCAACAGGGTAAAGAAGATGCCGGCGATGATTGCTTGCGTCATGGCAATGCGACCTTCGGTCGCCGCCTCGGTCGCGCGATAGACGAAATAAATCCCGCAAGAGAACAGCATCAGCATCAGCATCTGTGGCAGACCGCTGAGTGAGTAGTTCCACAGGGTTTCGCAGAACAGCATCAGGATGGCGCAGACGCCTGCGATTTTGACGTCGAAGATCCGGGCGACGAGCAGGTAGTTGGCGCCAATAGCGATAAGGAAAAAGAGCGTTGAAACGGTGGCGATGACACGATCGAGCGGGAACACCATTTCATTTTGGCTCATTTGCCAGGCATCAGGCTTGTCCGCGCCGATCACTTTGAGCACGGCGGCGTTGAGCAAGGGGTTGAGCGGCGAGTGATAGGTATCTTGGAAGCCTTGCAAGGGGACGGTGCGGCGCTCGGTTTTTTCCGCCTGATAATAGGCGACCGGGCGAATCATTTTGGTGGCAAATCCGTTGCCGCGGGCGATTTCGCGGGCGATCTGGGCTTGGTCCATGGCCTGTGGGGAGTTGAGGCCGCGGAAGAGGGTGAAGAGGTTGCCGAGCGTGAGGATGATCAGAATGATGAAGAACAAGCTTCGTCTGATCAGCGAACCGGCGATAAGTGAGGAAAGATTGTGAGACATGATGTGTTGGACTGGGGGTGGCTCAGATGCCGAGTTCTTTCAATTTTCGTTGGAGGGTTCTTCGGCTGAGGCCGAGAAGCTCCGCAGCGTGGGTTCGGTTGCCGTCTGAGAAGGCGAGAGCGACGCGGATTGCCTTGGCTTCGAGCACATGCAAGTTCAATTCCTTGGGATCATCAAGGGAGTTTTTGGGAATCGACGACCGCTTGGTTAGCGCCGGTGTCTCTTGGAGGAAGTTGGGCAAATGGCGCGCGTCGATTTGCGAGTCGTTGCTCATCACCACGCCATGCTCGATCGCGGTCCGAAGTTCGCGGACATTTCCCGGCCACGGGTAGGCGAGCAGGAGCTTGAGTGCCTCGTCGGTGAGCGGTTTGAGCGGGCGTTGGTTTTCTTTGGCGAACTCGGCGAGAAAGCTGTTGGCCAGCAGGACGATGTCCTCGCGGCGGCTGCGCAGCGGCGGCATCTCGATTTTGACCACGTTGAGGCGGAAGTAGAGGTCCTCGCGGAAGGTGCCGGCATCGACCATTTCGCGCAGGTTGCGGTTGGTGGCGGCGATGACGCGGACGTCGACCTTCACGGGCGTGTTCGATCCCACGCGTTCGAGGCTGCGCTCGGAGAGGACGCGCAGCAGCTTGATCTGGGTAGCGGCATCGATTTCGCCGATTTCGTCGAGAAAGATCGAGCCGCCATCGGCTTGCTCGAAGCGGCCGATGCGGCGTTGCGCGGCACCGGTGAAGGCACCCTTTTCGTGGCCGAATAGCTCGCTTTCGAGGAGTTGCGGCGAGAGGGCAGCGCAGTGGACCGTGACCATCTTTGAGGCCGGGCGGCCGGAAAGGTGGTGGATCATGTGGGCGACAACTTCCTTGCCGGTGCCGGACTCGCCTTCGATGAGCACGGTGGCACGGGTGGGCGAAACTTGCTGTATGAGCTCGGAGACTTTTTGGATCTCGAGCGATTTGCCGATGAGGCGGTCGAGCTTGTGGGACTTGGCGACTTGCTGGGTGAGCTGCTTGTTTTCCGTCTCGAGATTGCGGCTGCGGAGCGCGCGCTTGAGGAGCATTTCGACTTCGTCGAGGTTGAGTGGCTTGGTGACGAAATGCCAGGCCCCGTGGCGCATTGCTTCGACGGCAGTATCGACTGAGCCGTAGGCGGTCATCATCAGCGCGACCGGTGGATCAGGTAGGGCGAGCGCGGTGTCGAGCACCTGCATGCCCGAGTCGCCACCAAGGCGCAGGTCGGTGAGCAGGAGCTGGATCGGCTCGCTTTTCAAAATCGTGGCCGCCTCGCTCGCGTTGGCGGCGGTGTAGATGTCGAATTCCTCCTCCAACGCGCTGCGCAAGCCCTCGCGGGTGGCGCGTTCGTCGTCGACAATGAGCAGGGTGGGCGGCATGGGGAAACGGGGTGGGAAATTTCGCGGTTAGTGGAGATCGATCACCGGTTCGGGCGACCCTAGCAGGCGCACCGGACGTTCGCCGCGCGGCAAATGGATTGTGACGCGTGTCCCTTTGTTTTCTTCGCTTTCGATGGAAATTTCGCCGCCATGTTCGCGCACGATGCGGCGCACGATGAGCAGGCCGAGGCCATTGCCCGAGGATTTGGTCGTGCGGTACGGCTCGAAGAGCGTGCCCATGTGCTCGGGCGAGATGCCGGTGCCGTTGTCCTCGATCGAGATGACCATTTCGTAATCGTTGAAACCGGTGCGCACAGTGATTTTTCCGCCATCGCCGGGCAGGGCCTGATAGGCATTGCGGATGAGGTTGTGAAAAACCTGCTGGAACTGACCTGAGTCGACCATCGCTTGTGGCATCGATTTAGCGAGGTCGAGCTCAACCGGAATCGAGCGCGATTCCAGCTCGGAGTGAAGCATCTCGAGCGTATCGTGCAGGATGCGGTGAAGGTCGTGGCGCTCGCGCTGCGGGATGGTCGGGCGGATGGCGCTGAGAAACTGCTTGAGGATCGTGTCGAGACGGCGGATTTCGTCGCGGGCTGTGGCGAGGTTTTTTTCGAACGGCTGACGCTCTTTTGGCGGCAGTTGTCGCAGCTTTCGGTCGATCAACTGCAAATGGATGTCGATCGAGTTGAGCGGGTTGCCGATTTCGTGGGCGACGCCTGCGGCCAAGAGCGTGAGGGCGTTGTGGCGTTCAGACTCGAGGATTTCTTCGGCCTCGGCACGGGTGCTGGTGAGGTCGCGGAACAACATCACATAACCTGCCGGATCGAGCGGATCGAGGTCGTCGATAGGCGCGAGGTAGAAATTCAAAAATCGATGTTCCGGGTAAAAGACCTCAAGGTCGCGGCTCACGGTGCGGCCAGGTTTGCCGAGCATCGACCAATCAAGCCCTCGCACTTTTGCCGAAAGCCGCTCGCCGACCGAGGCCTCGGGGTCGATCCCCAACAAGCGCCCTGCCGCGCCATTCACAAATCCGATCACCCCTTCGATATCGAGCAGGATCACCCCCTCCTGCATCGCCTCGAAGACATTTTCCAAAAAGCTGTTCTCACGCGCCAGGCGCGTGACGATCTGCTGCACCTCGCCGTGCTCGACGCGGTCCAGGCGGGTCATAAGTTTTTGGATGAAGCGCGATTTCACAGAAAGTTTGCCAGAGGGTGATTTTCGGTGTTCAGAGGAGGCATGGAAAGCATTCGACTGGTGCTATGCAGCTTCCCCGATCTCGATTCGGCGCGACAGATTGGCACACTTCTGGTGGAAAGGCAACTGGCGGCCTGTGTGAATCTGCTGCCCGGCGCCGAGTCGATCTATCACTGGCAGGGCAAGGTCGAATCCGCCTCAGAGGTGGTGGCACTCTTCAAAACCACCGAGGCGCTTTTGCCGGCATTTGAAGCGATCCTTTCCGAGCTTCACCCCTACGAGGTCCCGGAAATCATCGCGGTTCGGCCGGATGTCGTAGCCGAGCCTTATCGCGCTTGGCTGCTGGAAAGCCTGCGGCAGGATGGAGTTTAGGGCAGATGCAAAGACCGATCAATATCGCGTCATCGACGGATCGATTTGATCCGTCCAAGCCTCAATGCCGCCCGCCATCGAAAAGGCGTTTTCCACGCCACGTGAGCGTAGTAACATCGCCGCACGCTGCGAGCGCATGCCGTGATGGCAGTAGACCACGATGCCTCGCTCGGTATCGGAGGTCAAGCGATCGAGCGTTTCCGCCAGCGTGCTGAGCGGAAACCACTCATTGCCGTTGATCTGGCAAATTTCGAGTTCCTCTTGTTCGCGGCAATCGATCAGACGCGGGCGCTCCTGTGGCGGAAGTCCGATCCAGCTAGCGACCTCGGCAGGGCTGACTTCAATTTGTGTTTGTGGGTTTGGCAACATCGCTTTGTTTGACGATTGGCAATGGGATTTATTCAACAATGACCTGTGTGCCTACCGAGACATTTTCGAAAAATTTCTCTGACATCTGGTGGGGCATGCGGATGCAGCCGTGTGAGGCGGCGTACCCAGGCAGGTAGCCGGTGTGCATGCCGATGCCGCCAGCAAAGCGCATGAAGTTGGGCATCGGTGCCGGATAGTAGACGGCGCCCGGCGGGATCTTGTCGACGCGGATGTCGACATTGTCATTGATTGTCATGCCGGTCTGCTTGTCCTTGAAAACGCCATAGAGCGAGGATTTGTGATCCTTGCTCTTTTGTGTGATTTTGTAGCTCCCCGGAGGGGTAGCGTGATCCTCATTGCCGCTTGAAATCCGCGACACGCCAACCAGCACCCCACCTTTGTAGAAGAAGGCCTTTTGTTGGCTGCGGTTGATCTTGATAAGCGGGCCGCCTGGCACGCCATCGCCATCCCAGTATGAGATATCGTCTGGGATTGCTGGCGGCGGGTGATGCGGACCGTTGCTGACTTGTTTCGTTACCGGGCCCACGCCTGCCATGTAGCCCGAACGCGCTGGGCCCGATGGAGCGCAGGACACAATGGCCAAAACCATCGCGAAGCATGGTAAAGCCGAAGTGGCGGAAAGTTTTTTCAGAAATTTCATCTCCGGCGAAAAATGCCGTGGCCTCAGCAAGGCGTCAAGCCGGCACGCGATACATGAACGAACATCGAAAAGGAAGAGAGGCGAAGGTCTTCAAGTCGGAAGTCAAAGGTCGAAGGCGAGGGTGGATTTTTGGCAGGGTGCCAAGATTGCGATTGTCATTCTCAAGTATTTCGCGATAGTCATGATATCTTGATTAAAACAGGTGGAAGTTTGATCGGTTGTTTAGGCGCCATGCATGCTGCCTACGGAGTTGTCGCCGATGTTTCTCACTCCACCTTGGTCCATTTTCTCTCACTCCCACATCCATGATTAATCAAGCCGAAGAAGAATCGCAATGTGCCCTATTTGATGAACCTCGTGTGTTGGATCGCATGAAAAAACCGCGACGCAGTTCATCAAAACTCTCCCAGCCCGAGGATTTCGGTCTCACCGCTCCCTCGCAGCTCGTCAAAAATTATGTGCTCGATACCAATGTGCTGCTGCACGATCCGGCGTCACTCGAGCGCTTCAAGGAAAACCACCTGTGCATTCCAGTGGATGTGCTGGCCGAGCTCGATAAATTCAAGTCCGAGCAGACCGAGCGTGGCGCCAACGCGCGGCGCGTGCACCGCAGGCTCACCGAAATGTTTTCCTGCTCGGAAAAAGTCACGCGCGGCGTCGCAACACCCTTCGGTGGCACCGTGCGTATGGTGATCTACGATCCTGCGATCTGCCCGAAGAATTCCGAGCAGCTCAATCTTTTTCATCGCATTTTCCCCGACCGTGAGCGCGTTGATCACCGCATTCTCGCCGCTTGCCTGTTGCTGATGCAGCACAACTCGGCGCCGGTGGTGCTCGTTACCAAAGACATCAACATGCAACTCAAGGCCCGCGCGGTCGGCATCGAGTGTCAGGACTACCTCAACGACAAAGTCGATGTGCGTGAGGTGTCGAACTACGAGGTTCATCGTATTGAGGTCGACCCCGGCGAGTTACAACGCTTCGCGAGCGCGGGCGAGATCATGCTCGAAGAAGAGCGTTGCGCCGGTGTGGTAGTCAACGAGTATGTGTTACTCGGTGTTAGTGAAAAGCAAACCATGCCGGCACGCCGCGTGGCCGACGGCAGATTCGTGCGACTCAATTTTCCCGAGGCACTCAAGATTCCCGACGGACAGTCGCTCAAGCCGCTCAACCTCGGCCAGCGATGCCTCATCGATGCGTTGCTCAACCCGGAGATTTCGCTTGTGACATGCTATGGTCACGCCGGCACGGGCAAGACGCTCGTCGCTGTCGCGGCCGGTCTTCACGAAATGTTCAACCGCCGCTACAACGGCATCACCGTCAGCCGCCCAGTGGTGGCGATGGGCGAGCAGCTTGGTTTTCTGCCGGGGTCGCTCGACGAAAAAATGCGTCCATGGCTGCAACCGATTCACGATGCCCTTGATCTTCTCATGCGCCCGAACACGCCGCTCGGCCCACGCCGCAAGCAGCAAAAGGCCAATGCGGCTCCGAACCCCGCAGGCGTTAAAAAACCTTACGAAATTCTCATGGAGCAGGGCATCCTCGAAATCGAAGCACTCTGCTACATCCGCGGCCGTTCGATCCCGAATCGTTTCTTCATCCTCGACGAAGCGCAGCAACTCACGCCGCAGGAGGCCAAGACGATTGTCACCCGCATGTCGCGCGACTCGAAGCTCGTGCTCGTCGGCGATCCGGCGCAGATCGACAATCCCTATGTCGACAGCCGCAGCAATGGCCTCGTCTACACGCGCAACCGTCTCAAAGGTCAGGACTTCGTCGCGCATGTCGCGCTCAACCGCGGCGAGCGCTCCGAACTTGCGGAGGCCGGCGCAAGGCTGATGTAAGCTGCGTTTTTCCGCCGCCGCCAATGGGCCAATTCGGCTCCTGCGCCCGAGTCCACCGGAGTGCCTGTGAAGTACACTGGTGGCCAGAAAACTTGAAATCAGCCCCTAATTTTTTGCTGAAACGGGCTAATTTTTTCAAATTTTGAGCCAATCGGGCGTTAAAATTTAGAAAAATCGATCAAGTTTGGATTCTCAACTCATTGATAATCAAACGAATAAAATTATCTTTCGCCGACCCCTATTTTTTCTTGTGGGTTGAGTGTATTTTAGTGTATTTCATTGCCACCCGAGCGTCATCCGGGTTTCGTCGTGAGCAGCAACTACCAGCGATACAAGGGATTCACTCCCTACAAGATGGACCCCAAGTTTCGGGTTTCCGTGCCGACGGCATGGCGCCCGGAGGCGGGCGGCGTTTTGTTTCTGCTGTTTTCCAAGGAGCATGAGATGCCCTTGGTGAAGGTGCTGAGCCATGAGGCCTATGGTGAAAAAGTTTCGTTGATTCAAAGCAGCGACAAGTCGCCGGTCGAGAAGGGTAAGCTGCTGGGCAAGTTGGCGATGTTGTGTCGTGAGGTTTCGCTCAACGAGCAGGGCAAATTGCTGGTGCCGAAGGACCTGAGCGAGAAGGCCGGCATCGAGGCAGACTCCGAAGTCGTGTTGGCCGGCCGTGGCATTCATTTTGAAATTTGGAGCAAAGCGAATTTCGAGCGCGTACTCAATATTGAGACCCGCGAAGACGAAAGCGACGACCTTGGAATTTTCTGATCACTCATTCATCAACCCCATCACAAGCAATCCATCATGTGGCTCACATCATCCGCGCCAATCACCGAGGCGGCCTGCGCGCCGATCGGTGGAGCTCGCGGTCTGCGCTCGATGGGGGCATTGAAAAAATTTCCTGCCACACAAGACCTCGCGCCCGGGACGGCGAGGGGTTTTGGCAACGCAACGGATGTCCGCGCCGCACCTGGCTGGTTGGCGGCGCGGCGTCCGGGGACTTTCAAGGACGGGCGCACGCGATCTCCCGGGACGGAGCATCCGGCGCTCATGGATGCGATGGTTCGCGCGGCTTCCGGCTGGTTGTCCGCGCGGCTATCGTGGCTTTCAAAATCGCGCGAGGTTTCGCGTGAGGCTTCACCGATCGCGGGCGATGCCCCTTGCATGGTGATGAGCGAAGTCAACTCGCCGGATGAGGCGCAGGACAAGGGCAAGTACCATTTGCCGGTTTTACCTGCGGAGGTGGCCGAGTGGATGAATGCCAAGCCGAGCGATTTCATCATTGATGCGACGCTTGGTGGCGGTGGCCACAGCGAGATGTTTCTCAAGGCCGGCGCCGAAGTGCTCGGTGTGGATCGTGATCCCGAGGCGCTCGAGCACACGCGCGCGCGACTGGCGAGCTATGGTTCGCGCTTCTCAACTTGGGAGGGAAATTTTTCCAACATGCTGGAAATCCCAGCGATCAAGGCCGGACGCAAGGCCGATGGCTTGCTTCTAGATTTGGGCGTCTCATCGCGTCAGCTGGATTCCGCGGCGCGTGGGTTTTCATTCATGCGCGAAGGCCCGCTTGACATGCGGATGGGGCCATCGAGTCCGCGCACGGCGGCGGAATTGGTGAATCAATCGAGCGAAGCCGAGCTCACACGCATTTTGTTTGAATTTGGCGAAGAGCCCAAAGCCCGGCGCATTGCGGCGGCCTTGGTGAAACAACGCGAAGTGAAACCTTTCACCACCACGCTTGAGCTTGCGTCGTGCATCGAAGCGGCAGTAGGTCGCCAAGGCCGCATCCATCCGGCAACGCGTGCGTTTCAAGCGATCCGCATGGCGGTCAATGAAGAGCTCGAATCCCTCGCTGCCGCACTTTCCGCCGTGCCTCAGGTGCTCAAGCCTGGTGGCAGGCTTTTGGTGATCACTTTCCACAGCCTCGAGGATCGATTGGTGAAACGCTATCTGCGTCACCGCTCGACGCCTTTGATCGATGAGCCGGGCTGGCCTGCGCCCCGTCCGAATCCCGATTTTCAGTTTCAACTCCTCGCACGCAAGGCCATTGCGCCCGGCGCTGCGGAAATTGCCGCCAACCCTCGGTCGCGCAGTTCAAAACTGCGAGTCGCCCGTCTATTGGAAAAAACACCATGAACCGCCGCCGCAATCAAACGCGCACACCCGCATTCATTATAGCCGCTCTGATTCTTGCCGCAGCCACTGTTGCGGGCGGCGGAGTTTATTACGCCTACCTCAAGAACCGCCAAGTGCAGGTCAACCGCGACATCGACAAGATCGAGCGCGACATCGAGCAATACCGTCTCGACATGCACACCACCCAGATGCGGATGGACAAATTGCTAAACCGCTTCGAGCTCCGCAAACAGCTTTCCGAAAACGGTTCGGAGCTCATTGCGATTTCCAGTGCGATTGTTGAAGAAGTAAACCCAAGCCCCGCCGACCCGCGCGCCGTTGCGTCCGCCGCACCCTGATTCGTGACCTCATCGTTCCAAGCTCGCTGCATCACCCTCTTCTCGATCCTTGTGATCGGCTTGAGTGTGCTCTCGTGGCGGCTGGTTCAGATTCAGTTGGTTAACCGTCAGCGCTACGCGGAGAGCTCGCGCAAGGCGTTTCACCGGATTGAGGAACTGCCGGCAGTGCGCGGCATGATTGTCGACTGCCGCGAGGAGCAGATCGCCAAGAGCATTCCGGTTTCGACGCTTTTTCTAGATCGCAACCATTTGGATGATCCGAAGCAGGCGAGTTTCGGCCTTGCCTGCAAGGAGTTGAGCTCGACTGATGGCTGGGATCGATTGGACGCGGCCGTGCAACGCCGGCAGATAGTCAGCCTGCGCGGGGAAATTCTCGAGCGCGACACGGACGAGGAAATCGTGCGCAAGCATTTGGATCACGCCGTGAGCGTGTTGGCGAGGCCACTTGGCATGAAGCGCACGGAGCTGATGGAGAAGATCCAGAATGGCAAGGGTAAGTGGTTTGCGCTCGCCAAGGACTTACCGGAGGA
>CAIVXP010000402.1 GCA_903909905.1 Akkermansiaceae bacterium | reverse complement strand
TCCGTCTCGCCAACAAAACCTCGATCAAAAATGGCGACACACTCTTTGAAGTTTCATCTGCATGGAGCTACAAGGACCTCGATCACCCCATCACTCCCTTTGTCGGCGTGATCGACCAACTCAGCAACGATTTCCTTTTCGGAATTACTGCCACCAACACCAGCGAACTTTTCAGTCGTGAAAACCAGCTGCGCGCAGGCGTACTCTACACCTCCGGCATGACGACCGATTCGAGATTCAAAAATGAAAAAGGCACCCGCGGCGATCTCACGAAACGCTACGAGCAAACCGCAACCAACCTCGAAGGATTTGTCGAAGACCAACACGCCGTTGGCAATGACCTCACAGTGGTCCTTGGCACCAGCGCTTCGATGAACCGCCGCGACAACGACACCACCTTCAGCGCCGATCCGGACTACGCACTCGATTACACGAACATCTCGCCGAAGCTCGGACTCCGCTGGGACGGCGATGGCATCCAAGCCTACACCAACATTTCACGCAGCTACGAGCCACCATCCTTCAGCGAAACCTACACCGCCAACACAGCCCGCGAGGCGCAAAGCGGCACTACCTTCGAGGTCGGCACTCGCGGCAACTATCAAGCGGTCCGCTGGGACGCATCGGTTTACCACGCGGCGATCAATGATGAACTGCTGGAAATCGTCGACCCCGTCACATTGGCAAGATCGACAAGCAACGCCGATCACACCACCCATTCAGGCATCGAACTCGGCACCCATGCCGACCTTCTCGGATCATCATGGGAGGAAAACCCCATGCATCGACTCGTCTTCGGATCGGCATGGACCTATGGCCGATTCCGCTTCGACGATGATGAATCCTACGGCGACAACGACATCGCCGGACTCCCCGAACACCTCGTTCGTGGCGAATTGCTCTGGCAACACAGCGACGGTTGGTACGCAGGACCTACCTTCGAATGGGTGCCGGTCGACTCGTTCATCGACCACCGCAACAGCTTCTCGGCCGATGCCTACGCGATCTGTGGATTCAAATTTGGCCGCCGTATCGACGACGGCATCTCATGGTTCATCGAGGCCCGCAACCTCACCGACGAAGCCTACGCCGCCACCACCGGTGTGATCGAAAATGCCAATGGCACCGATCAACGCCAATTCCTCCCCGGCGACGGCCGCAGCGTCTTCGCCGGACTCGAATGGAAGTGGTGAGCTCAAAAAAATCATTCCCATGAAATCAAACTGGATTCGCAAGTCACACCGTTGGCTAGGCCTGATCTTCAGCCTCACCATCATGATGTCCGCCGGCAGCGGTGTGTTGCACATGGTGATGACGCACACGCAGTCAGCCCCACCCCCCGCCCGTCCCACGGGCGGGGGGCTTGATGCTGCAGCCATACGCACCAGCATCGCCGATGCCGTCACCCGCCTACCCGAAGGCCTTAGGCCCGTCGCGGTGAATGTGCGGATGATCGGCAATGAGCCATGGTACCAGATCTTCACCAATGCCGGACCCAAGCCCGAATATGTCAGTGCGATCGATGGCCGCCACGACCCAGCACAGGACGAGATCTACGCGCGCCAAATCGCCTCGCTATTTCTCGGCGGTAAGGAGGTGCGCAAAACCGATTTCCTCACCGCCTTCAACCGCGAATACATCAACATCTTCCGCATCCTGCCGGTTCATCGCTTCGATGCGGACGACGAACTCGGCACCCGCGTCTATGTCTCCACCACCACTGGCAGTGTCACCCGCCACACCGACAACGAACGCCAGTTCGAAGCCTCGGTATTCAGCAACTTCCACAAGCTCGGATTCATCCGCAACAAGTTGATTCGCGACTGGACGCTCGGCATCCTTACCGGTGGCGCGTTTCTTGTTTCACTGCTCGGCGTGCTGCTGTTTTTCCTCACATCTGGAAGAAAACGCGGCTGAAAAATCACCTAACCACCGGCTACGGATTTGAGCAAAATGGTCTAAAACGGCAGGGACCTTTCTCCGCAAAGGTCCGGCGAACGAAGTGAGGACTGGATCGCCGATGAAGTGCTTGTAAGTTTCTAACGGATCCTAGTTCGAACTTCCATTTCCAGCAACCCGGCGACGGCCGCAGCATCTTCGCCGGCCTCGAATGGAAGTGGTGATACAAAACACTAATTGGACTGATTGTTGATCAAAAGCTGCAGACACCCGAGGCCTGTCCGCTTTCTTCAATCAGTTCATCAGTAAAATCAGTGGTCAAAAAACCACGAGTCCACGCAGTGGCGCGATACTAAATTATAAATCCCTCACGCGCGCGCCGAGGTGAGCGGCGACGGGATCGCGATCACTTGCATGCCCGCGCGCTGGGCGGCGAGGATGCCGGCCGGCGCGTCATCGAGCGCGAGGGCATTGGCGGGATTCGCTCCGAGCAACTTGCAGGCGCGAAGAAAAACATCCGGCGCCGGCTTGCCGAGCTCCACATCGTCGGCGGTCACGACTTCGTCGAACCAATCGGAAATGCCAACAACCTTGAGCGCTTTTTCGATTACCATGCGCGTGCCGCCGGTCGCGATCGCCATCGGCACCTTGCCGCGCAGCGATTCGGCAAAGGCCGCAACTTCATCGATGAGCTCAATCGAATTGAGACGCTTCAAGTAAGCCTCGCGCTTGGCAAAGGCCACAGCCTCGGGATCCAAATGCAGGTCGTACTCGTCATTCAGCTCAACCACAATGTCACGTGTCGGGCGACCACCCATCGCGAAGAAAACATCTTCTTTGAAAACTCCGCCGGCACCATACATCGCGAGAGCCTCACACCACGCTTCGAAGTGCGTGGGCATCGAGTCGGCAAGGGTGCCGTCGAAATCAAAGACTACCGCGTCAAAACCGCTGCTTGGGAAATCAAAAGGTCCAATCGATGCCATGGCGGCGGTGAGGTAGATGTTTCAACCGACCTTGGCAAGCCCGGCATTTTTAAAAAATAAGCTCGCCCCCTTGTTCAGAGATTCACAATCCGGTCGCGATAGGTTCCACCGGGCACTTCCTTGGTGACTCCGCTGGCATTGCGGATCTCGACCTTGCCCTCGATCACCACCCCGGCAGCAAATTTCACCGGGCCAGAAATAGTCAGTGACTCGCAACGCAGCATGCTGGGCACACCAAGATCTTCAAGCGAATCCACCAGCTTGTACTCGTCGGAAAGGACCACCAGCGGCGGCTTGCCCGATCTCGACCCGTGCAAGCGTACCTGACCATCGGGCAAAATTTCATAGGCATCCGAGCGCAAGGCCAGCAGGTCGCCCGTGGTCTTGACCGGTGCAAATCGGCTCCTCGGCACCTCGATCGCCGCCGCGCCATCGAAGCACTCGATCGCCGCGCCCATCGCGATTTCGAGTTGGATCACCGGCGTCGATTTTTTGTCACGCGGGTCGACGGTCTTGAGGTTGCGTATCATCGGCAGCGGCAAGACACCGGCGTCCGCCGCGAGCTGTTCCTTGAGCAGATCGAGCCTCAACCAAAGGCTGTTGGTGTTGAAATAGCGGTGCTTGTCGATGTCCTGGAACGCCTCGAGATCAGACTCGGGACACTGCGCCACTTCACGCAGCAACAGGCGACCGTCGGATTTCCTGCGCGCCAAATGCCCGCCCTTGCGGTCCGCCGCCGTGCGCCGAGTGACCTCCATCAAAAACGGCGCGCCGCTATCTGCAAAGTATCGCAAAATCTTCGAATCCATCACCGCACCGAGGTTGTCGGAGTTGGAAACAAAGGCATATTTTACCCCCTCGGCCAATAGCCGATCAAGCCACCCGCTTGCGACCAGCGCAGGATACAAATCACCATGCCCCGGCGGGCACCACTCAAGCTCGCGATCCGCAGCCCACTCGACCGGCTGCATCGTTGCCGCATCAATCTTCGGGATTCGGTTCTGCATCAGCTCGACCTGATCCGCATCGGCCATGCCCTGCTTGCGGTACTTTTGCAAATGCTCCAAGGTCCCCTCGCTCGTGCTGAAGCTGTTCATCAACAACAAACGCACCGGCGCCCCCGCCGACTCGCGCAGCGACAGTACCTGCTGCACCATCAGATCGAGAAAGTTCGTGCCCCCGCGCACCTCGAGCAAACTCTTCGGACCCTGCAATCCCATGC
>CAIVXP010000401.1 GCA_903909905.1 Akkermansiaceae bacterium | reverse complement strand
GGGGCCGCTTCTGGGGTTGGGATCCGAAGGAAAATGGCGCGCTGATGATTGTGCTTTGGACGTTGGCGATTCTTCATGCGCGGCTGGGTGGATTTCTTCGCGAGTGGGGCCTCCACTTGGCATCCGTCTTTACTGCGATCGTGGTGACCTTCTCGTGGTGGCATGTGAATTTCCTCGGAGTTGGTTTGCACAACTACGGCTTCACCGCCGGTAAATCGACGATCTGGGGCTTTTACCTCGCGATGCTTGTCGTGCTGATCTTCGGCGCGGTGGCGATGGTTTTGGAAAATGCCAAGAAGGGCGAAGATCGCGCGTAGCATGCGGGTTCTCATGTCTCGCGCCTTCGAGGCCGCAAGTCGGGTCGCGATAATCGGGCAAACATGAGGCGTTTCACCAACTCGCTTGCCAGCAGGTAAAGTGTGGTGATGCCGATCAAGGTGAGCATGATGTACCATGGCAGGGGTACGAGGCCGAAAATTTTGCCGAGCGCGGTGTAGGGGAGGGTGATCGTGGTCGCGGCGACCAAGAGCGTGGCGATTGCAAGGATGCGGCCGGGCTTGCTGCGGAAAAACGGGCGGTGGGTGCGGATCACCATCACGATGAAGAGCTCGGTCATGAGCGACTCGATGAACCATCCGGTTTGGAATTGTGCTTCGGTGGCGCGAAAAACGATCAGCAGTGCGCTGAAGGTGAGGTAGTCGAAGACCGAGCTGACCAAGCCAAAGGCGATCATGAACCGGCGGATGAAGTGATGGTCGAGGCGGCGTGGCAGGCTCACTTGCTCGGGGTCGACGCTATCAGTGGCGATGGTGAGCGCGGGCAGATCGGAGAGGAAATTGTTGAGCAGGATTTGTTTGGGAAGTAAGGGCAAGAAGGGCATGAAAAAAGATGCGCCCGCCATGCTGAACATGTTGCCGAAGTTTGCGCTGGTGGTGATGTAGATGTACTTGAGCGTGTTGGCGAATGTGATGCGGCCATTGCGCACGCCACGGGCAAGGACGCCGAGGTCGTGACGCATGAGAATGATGTCGGCGGCTTCCTTTGCGACATCGACAGCGCTATCGACCGAGATCCCCACATCGGCGGCGTGCAAGGCGGAGGCGTCGTTGATGCCATCGCCGAGGAAGCCCACCACCTCGCCTGATTTTCGCAGGGCGATGAGAATGCGTTCTTTCTGGTTCGGTTCGGTCTCGGCAAAAATGTCGATTTCGCCAACGCGCTGAACCAATGCTGCATCGCTCAACTCCCGCAACTCGGAACCGGTCAGCAGATTCGGATTTTTGATGCCAACACTTTGGCTTAAATAACGGGCGACGAGTTGGTTGTCGCCGGTGATGAGCTTGAAGCTTACACCTAAGGCCTGCAGGTCATTGATGGCAGTCATGACATCCGGCTTGGGCGGATCCTCGAAGAGCAGGAAACCCTCGAATGTCATGTCACGCTCGTCATCTTTGTTGATGATCGGATCTCCCGAGACATCGCGCGTTGCGATGCCAAGCACGCGGTGACCTGCGATGCTGTAATCGTGAAATTGCCGCTGCAAAGACTCGCGCATGTTGGCGAGGGGTATTTCACCATTGGCGGTGGCAACCTTGGTGCAGGTGGCCATGACATTGGCAAAGGCGCCCTTGGTGATCATCAGGTGACCTGCGTTTGCCTCATGCGCAACCACCACGCTGAGCCGCTTGCGGATGAAGTCGTAGGGGACTTCATCGAACTTGCTGTAACCCTCGGTTTTGACTGCGCTATCTGATCGCAGCGCTTCATCGATGGGGTTGGTGAAGCCGCTTTCAAAGGTGGCGTTGAGCACCGCGTGAAGCCGGACGCTTGCGCTTTCATGACCATCGGCATCCACAGCGGAATGCAGTTTGACGCGCCCCTCGGTGAGGGTTCCCGTCTTGTCGGAACAAAGCACGCTCATGCTGCCGAAATTTTCGATCGCCGAAAGTTTTCGCACGATCACATGTTCCTCGGCCATGCGTTTGGCGCCGCGTGCTAGGGTGATGCTCACGATCGCGGGCAGAAGCTCGGGCGTCATGCCCACGGCCAGTGCGAGTGCGAACATGAATGACTCCAGCACCGGGCGGTGAAAGAAGACATTGATCGCAAAAATCATGATGACGAAAACCAGTGTCACGCGGATCAGCAATTCGCCGAAGCGTCGCAGGCCACGCTCGAATTCGGTTTCTGGCGCCCGCAAGCGGAGTCGCTCGGAAATGCGGCCAAGCTCGGTTTTGGAACCGGTGGTCATGATCATGGCGCGGGCGGTGCCGCTTACGACATGGGTGCCTTCAAAGACCGCGTTGGTTCTTTCGCTTTGCTTGACATTTTCCGGCACGTTGCCGGTATGTTTTTCAGATGGGTAGCTCTCGCCAGTGAGCGCGGATTCATCGACGAACAAATCCTTTGATTCGATGAGGACTCCGTCGCCAGGGATGGTGTCGCCGGCATTGAGAATGGCGATGTCGCCCGTAACCACCTCGTCAGCCGGGATTTCAACTTCGATGCCGTCGCGCAGAACGGTGGCATTGGTTTGGATCAGGTTCAGCAATGCGGCCACCGCATTTGAGGCACGGTATTCCTGCAAAAAACCGAGCAGGGTACTCATCAGCACGACCGCAAGTACCATCAGCACATCCATGCGGTCGCCGATTGACAGCGAGATCACCATTGCCGCGAGCAACAAAAGTACTAGCGGACTGCGAAATTGGTTGAGCAACAATGCCCAAGCGGTGTGAGGCGACTTGCGCAAGTAGGCACGGTCCAACTCGGTCGAAAAAATTTCAACCTACGCGTATGGGCAAGCTGTAAGGAGGCACGACACTCTTGTCGTGCGTTCAATGGTTGAAGAGCACCACAGGAGTGTGGTGCCTCCTTAGATCATCAGCGCGCGATCGCTTTGCCAGAGGGTAAAGTGTTCCGGTCTTAGTTTCGATGGGTTGCGCCGGATATAACGCACCGCATTTGCGAAATGGTCCGCATCACGAATCATCGTATCCCGATAGCCTTTTTGCCATATACGGCCTTGTCCGATTTTTCGTGATGAAACGCCCTTCCATGTTTTGATCAGGCTCTCGAGCTTTGTTTGGGAAGTGAACAGCAAGTGCAGATGATTCGGCATGATTACCCATGCATGATGGTGGACGCGGGTTCCTTGATCGCGCATCAGTGTGTCTTCGATCATTTTCCTGAGTTCAGGGTTTCTCATCAGACAAGATCCTGATCCTTCATCGAGCCATCGCTCCAATCTTGCTGAAAAGCGCTGATGGTATTCAATTTCGAGATCCGCTGACCATGGCTTTGGGTGAATGTTTAGCCATGTTGCGTGCTCCTCCTTCCATTTGCGAATTTTCTGCTGAGGCATGGCATCACCAAGTCGAAAGGTAACGAACTGCATCGACTCCGATTGTTGCCAGTGCGGAAGTTTTGTTCCGTGCTTGAGGATCTTTTCAGATGGATTGAGGTATCCGTCCATACATATGATGGGACGAATACAGCTATGGACAGTCAAGCCGTAAGGAGGCACGACACTCTTGTCGTGCGTTCAATGGTTGAAGAGCACCACAGGAGTGTGGTGCCTCCTTATCTCACTTCTTCTCGAGCAGCGTGTGGCCGGTCATTTGGGTGGGCTTGGGCACGCCTAGCATATCGAGAAGCGTGGGTGCGACATCAGCGAGGATGCCGTCATTGACTTTGAATTGATTCGAGTCGCTGGCGACATAGACCGCGTGCACGAGGAAGGTCGTGTGGGCTGTGTTGGGTGAGCCATCGGGGTTGCGCATGTATTCGCAGTTTCCGTGGTCGGCGGTGATGAGAAGTTTGCCACCCAGGCGGAGGGTTTCCTCGACAACGGCTTTGACTCCGGCGTCGATCGTTTCGACGGCTTTGATCGCGGCTTCGACCACGCCTGTGTGTCCGACCATGTCGGGGTTGGCGAAGTTGAGAATCACGAGGTCGTAGTCCTTGAGTTTGGAAACCACGGTGTTGGTGACTTCCGGTGCGCTCATTTGCGGTTTGAAGTCATAGGTCGGCACATCCTTGGGCGAGGGGATGATCACGCGGTCCTCGCCGGCGTTGGCTTGTTCGGCGCCGCCGTTGAAGAAATAGGTGACATGCGGGTATTTTTCCGTTTCCGCGATGCGAAGCTGGTTGAGCCCTGCGGCGGCGACGGTTTGACCGAGCACCATGTCGAGTTTCTCTGGCGCGAAGATCGCCGGGCAGGTGTAGGTTTCGTCGTACTCAGTGAGTGTCACATAGTGCGTCTTGGGTGTGACGACACGGTCGAAGCCGTCAAAATCGGGCTTGAGGAAGGCATCGGAAATTTCGCGGGCGCGGTCGGCGCGGAAGTTAAAGAAGAGGATTACATCATTGTCGCGAATGCGTTGGGTATCGGCCTCGGCAAAGATCATCGGCGGCATGAATTCGTCGGTCTTGTCTTCGCGGTAGTAATCCGCAACAGCCTCGCTGGCGAGGATCTCGCGACGCTCGCCTTTGCCGAGCACGATCGCATCCCACGCAAGCTTCACGCGGTCCCAGCGTTTGTCGCGGTCCATCGCAAAGTAGCGTCCGATCACGGTGGCGATGCGAGCGCCGCATTTGGCGGCTTCGTCTTCGACTTTTGCGAGATAGGCTTCGCCGCCGGTGGGCGAGGTGTCGCGGCCGTCGGTGATGGCGTGAATCATGATGTCCTTCACGCCGGCTTGGTGGGCGAGGCGGATCATCGCGATGAGTTGATCCTGGTGGCTGTGGACTCCGCCATCGGAAACGAGTCCGATGAAGTGGAGTCGGCTGGACTTCGCTTTTTCGAGGGCGGTGGTAAAGACCGGGTTTTGCGCGATCGTGCCTTCGGCGATGGCTTTGTTGATGCGCGTGAGGTCCTGATACACGATACGGCCGGCGCCGAGGTTCAGGTGGCCAACTTCCGAATTGCCCATTTGTCCATCGGGCAGGCCGACGTCGAGGCCTGAGGCGCTGAGGAAGCCCTTGGGGTAGGCGGCAAGCATTTCATCGTGAAAAGGTGTATGGGCAAGGAGAGTGGCGTTGCCGTCTTTTTGAGCGGTGGCTTTACCGCCGGGGTTGACGCCCCATCCGTCGCGAATGATCAGAACTACTGGTTTCTTTGCCATGACGCCGCGAGATAACCTCGGAGAGATCGGACGGCAAGCCTCGAAAAACGTATCGAAGTTGCGGAAGGTAGATATTAGGCAGTTCTGCTGGTTTCCGGCTCCATGGTTTCATTGGAGCGATGGATCCAGACGCTTTGGACGAGGCCAAGCAGCATCATGGAGACAACCACAAAGGTTCCTGAATAACTCACGAGTGGCAGCGGGATACCGGTAATCGGGGTGAGCAAGATGCACATACCGATACTTTCAAACACATGGGCGAAAAAGAGCGCCACTACCAGGCTGGCGAGTAAGCGTCCGGTGAGGTCGCGGCTGTAGTAAGCAATGATGAGTCCCTGCACGATCAGAACGCCGAAGGCTAAGATGAGGAGAAGGCCGCCGCGAAAGCCTGTTTCCTCGGCGATGACGGCGAAGATATAGTCATTGTGCGCGGTGTCTTTGGGGATGAAGGCCTTGGCGTGCAGCGAGCCGGTTTCGACACCAGCGTTCCATCCGACGCCCTTCCATCCGGCTTTGCCAACAGCCATTGAAATGTTGTGCGGCGCGTAGGCTTCATTGCTGATGTCGACCTCGCGGCCTTGCAGCATGCGCAGCCATGTGTCGATGCGTTCGGGGCCACGTTTGGAAACCATGGGCAACACGACAAAATAAAGCAGCGGTAAAAGTCCGGCACCGATTAGGCCCATGAATGTGAGATATCGAAACGGAATGCCGCTGACGAGCAGTGCAACCAGCACCACGGGGATCCAAACCAAGGCCGAACCCATGTCACCCATTTTCATCACCATCAGGAATGGCACGGCGGCAACTCCCGCGATG
>CAIVXP010000400.1 GCA_903909905.1 Akkermansiaceae bacterium | reverse complement strand
GGTATCCCACGCGGCGAGTTGGATGATGTTCGGGAATTTGGAGAGAAAATCCACCGAGCGGTCGGTGACCTCGGTGCCGTTGAGGTTGATCTTTCGCAGCTTTCGGAGCGGGGTGAATTTGGCGACATCTTGGTCGTCGGTGTCAGTTTCCTGGAGGCGGAGTTCCTCGAGGTTCGCGAACCCGGTAATGGCAGGGAAGGCGGCTTCCGAGATTTTGGTTTTGCCCGCATCCAGCAGGACGATGTTGGCCTTGATTGGCTCGAGTTTGGTGATGAGTTCGTCGGGGTTTTTGGCGTCCGAGGCGATGAAGACATTCAAGGCAGGTGAGTCCATCGAGGACCGGCGAATGGCGAGGTTCGGGACCTTGGCGAGCGGCGCGCCGACTTTCACGACTTCCTCCCAAGAGAGCATCGGCACCTCGGCGGCGGCGACTTGGAAACCGAGATTCTTTTCGAGCAATGCGAGGGCGGCGGGCGGCGGGAGGTCTTCGACGAGGGGCGCGCGCGCTTTCGCGCCACGGTCGATCCACCACGAGAGGAGTTCGAGTTCGGGGTCGGTGAGCTGGGGTTTGCCGACGGGCGGCATGTGCTCCTTGTTGTCGAGCGGGAGGTTCGCGCGCTCGATCATCAAGCTCGCGGCGGCATCACCCGGCTTGAGCGCCAGGCCGTGTTTGCCTCCGGCGAGGAGAAGTTCCATGGTGTCCATGCGGAGCTCCCCATTGCTCTTCGCAGGGTTGTGACACTCCACGCACTTGGATTCGATGATCGGTTGGATCGCCGCCGCATAAATCGCGGCATCCTCCTTGGTGCCTTTGTCGATGGGCAGCGGTTCGGGTTTCCCGCCAAGAACGACCGGAAGGTGGGCGGTGAGGTAATCTTCGCCGTGAGTGAGCGATCCACCGTAGTGACCAGTGATGGAAACAAGAACCAGCGATGCCATCAGGAGACCCGAATAAAGTGCCCTGCCAACGCGGCCGGAGAAGTGGTGCGCGTAGAGCATCCACACGCAAACTGCCGAGGTGGCGATGCCAAACCAGCGGTGATCGGAAAGCAGCTTTCCGCTGTAATCACCCGGCCATGTCAGCATGGTGCCGACAGCGGTGGAGGCCAGCGCCGAGAACGCGCAAAGCCAGAGCAACACACGCGTGGCAGCACGGAAATCGGAGCGGACAATCCAATGCAGGACCTGAAGTGCGGTGAGCGCGGCGAGGAAACCAATGGGCAGGTGGACGATGAGCGGGTGGAAACGCCCAATGAAAAGCATCCATTTCTCGGGGATCGGTGGTGCCGACGCGATGCCTAAAAACACCAGTGCGGCGGTGGCCAAAACCGCCAGAAGAATACCAAGGGTTGCCCGCACAAAGCGGGAGGGTGTGGTCATAAAAAGCGAGTCGAAGATTTACGCCAGAATGTCGCGGATGATGTGGCCGTGAACATCGGTAAGCCGGAAATCGCGGCCCTGGTAGCGGTAGGTGAGGCGTTCGTGTTCGACGCCCATCAGGTGCATGAGGGTCGCATGGAGGTCGTGCACATGCACTGGCTTGTCGATGATGTTGTAGCTGTAGTCGTCGGTTTTTCCGTAGCTGATGCCTGGCTTGGTGCCACCGCCGGCGAACCACATGGTGAAGCAGCGCGGATGGTGGTCGCGACCGTAGTTTTCCTTGGTGAGGGCGCCTTGGCTGTAGGTGGTGCGGCCGAATTCGCCGCCCCAGATGACGAGTGTGTCGTCGAGCATGCCGAGGCGTTTGAGGTCTTTGACGAGCGCGGCCTGCGGCTGGTCGGTATCCTCGCACTGCATGCGGATTTCCTTGGGCAGGTTGTTGTGCTGATCCCAACCGCGATGGTAGAGCTGCACGAAGCGGACGCCGCGCTCGGCGAGGCGGCGGGACATGAGGCAGTTGTAGGCGTAGCTGCCTGGGGTTTTCACATTCGGGCCATACATGTCGAGAGTCTCCTGGGACTCCTGCGAGAAATCCGTGAGTTCCGGCACAGCAGTCTGCATGCGGTAGGCCATCTCGTATTGGGAAATGCGGGCGATGACCTCGGGGTCGAGGCTTTGGTTGGCTTCGAGGTGGTTTTGCATCGCGAGCTGATCAAGCATGCGGCGGCGGTCGGCGCGGTCGATACCGTTCGGATCTTGAAGGAAAAGAACCGGATCGCTGCCGCCACGGAAGTTGATGCCTTGGTGCTCGCTGGGCAGGAACCCGGAGCCCCACAGGCGCGAGGAGACGAACTGCGCGTTGCCGCGGCCTACGCTGATCATCACCACGAACGATGGCAGGTTTTCATTCATGCTGCCGAGGCCATAGCTGATCCAGGCGCCGAACGACGGGCGGCCGGGCAACTGGTGGCCGGTTTGGAGGAATGACACGCCGGGCTCGTGGTTGATCTGCTCCGTGAAGACCGAATGGACCACGCAGAGCTCCTTCGCGATGCTGGCGGTATGGGGGTAGAGCTCGGAAACCCAGAGACCGTCTTGGTTATTCTCGTATTTTTTAAATTGGAAAATCGAAGGCGCGACCGGCAGGCGCGATTGCCCCGAGGTCATGCCGGTGATGCGCTGGTCGCCGCGCACGGATTTGGGGATTTCCTTGTCAAACTGATCCACGAGTTGCGGTTTGTAGTCGAAGAGATCCATTTGCGACGGGCCACCATGCTGAAAGAGATAAATAATCCGTTTGGCCTTTGGCGCGAAGTGGGGCGACCCCAAGAACCCCCGTTCGAAAGGGCTGGGAACGCCCGCAAAGAGGTTGTTGCCGAGCATGGAACCGAGCGCCATGGTGCCGATGCCTTGCGCCATTTTTCCGAAAAATTGGCGCCGAGTGACATTCAGAAGGTTGTCTTCGACGGGATGTCTCATAGTTTCTTGGGGCTGTGGGATTTTAATCGCGGGTGATTGTTTCGTCCAAGTTCAGGATGGTGGACATGGTGAAGGACAAGGCGGCAAGCTCGGTGGGCGGCAGGGATTTTTCTCGAGGCGTTTCGCCGTAGGAAAGGAACTTCTCGGCATCCTCGGGATCGGAGGCGAAGCGTTGGAGGTTTTCGTTGCTGAAGGAAATCCAGCTTTGGAGTTCCTCGTCCTTCGGATTGCGGCCGGTGGCGAGGCGGAATCCGCGGCGGAGGCGCT
>CAIVXP010000399.1 GCA_903909905.1 Akkermansiaceae bacterium | reverse complement strand
GAGGAAACAGGCCACTCGATGATTATGCCCCCGAAGCGGTGAGCGCGCCCGAAGTCGATCGTCCAATGTGGCCGGGAGTCGTCGACATCGGCTTCCCAAAAGCCCTTCGGCTCACGCGACAAAATCGATTCTGCGCCCGCCCCGCTCGACGAGCTTGCCTTCAACGGCAGACGCAAAGACTGATCCTCGAGCCATGGCTGTGAAATTTCCACCACGCCACGCCCACCCGCCGCCGCCGTCACGACAAACTCGATGGACCCAACTTCGCCCGGTGTACCGCCACCGGCGGGGCCCCATGCAAATGGCAGCTCGCGCTCGTTGATCCGGCATGCGGTCCACTCGTTTCCCAAGATCAGCCCCTCCCGCCGATAACGCCAAACATCCACTCCTCCAGGCCTGGCCACCTTGAACTCAAAATCATTCGCCGCCCCCGAACCCCTCAATTGAAAGCCCAGCTCGAAAGTTTCGGGCATGTCAAAGGCGATTTCTCGCCGCAGCGCCACGAAACCGCCTCCCTCATGAAAATCATAATCCAGCTTCAAGCCTCCGCTTTCAGCCCGCGTCACGCGCCCCTCCGCCCGGCCCGATGCAAAGACCTGCCAGGATTCAATATCTTCAAACAGCAAACAGATGGCTTTCTCAGCGGTCACAGATACTCGCACTACTTATATCATGCCCAGAGGGACGCCAGCGCCGATTCTCAGGAGCGTGAAATCAAGCCCCTCATTAAAATACCAATCGGTCGGCATTTTTGACAAAGGGCCAAAATCAGCGGGCTTGGCGGCGGGTTTGACATGGGCTCCAAAAGGTGGATCTTCGGCGTCGTTGATCTGCAACACAATGTTGAGGGGTTTTTTGATAAATTGGTATGAAATGAGCAGCACAATGCCACAACGCCTTTCGGTTTGGCGACGCTCAATCATCCTTTTGGCCAAAATTTAATTTAGCATGGGCCCCGCCGGCTGGATTCAACATCACACTTCAAATCATATTCGACATGCCACTCTCTTTCTTGCCCCAACCATTTTCCCACAACTACGAGATTGCTCCGCAATACGCGAAGAGCGCGGTTTACTTTTCCTGTGAATTTGCGATCGACCAGAGTTTCAAGATCTATTCGGGTGGTCTTGGATTTCTTGCCGGTTCGCACATGCGTGCCGCCGCCGATTTGAAGCAAAATCTGTGCGGCATCGGCATCCTCTGGACCTACGGGTATTACAATCAGGCGCGCGGTGAGGACCGCGAATTGGCGGTGCAGTTTCGCAAGAAGGAATATTCGTTTCTGCAGGATACCGGCATCCGTTTCACAGTGCCCGTCCATGGTCATTCGGTATGGGTCAAGGCGCTCTATCTGCCCGGTGATGTGTTTGGCACGGTGCCGATGTTCTTTCTCAGCACCGACGTTGAAGAAAACGATCAGCTTTCGCGCGAGATCACACATCGGCTTTACGATCAGGATCATCGCCGCCGCATCGCCCAATACATCATTCTAGGAGCGGGGGGCGCACGCTTGCTCGAGGAACTTGGAGTCGATCCGGAAGTCTGGCATCTCAATGAGGCGCACGGGCTCTCCGCGGCCTTCCGCCTTTACGAAAAGCACCACAGCCTCGAGGAGGTGAGGAAGCGTTTGGTCTTCACCACGCACACCCCCGAAGAGGCCGGCAACGAACGTCACCACTTCGGCCTGCTCAAGGATTTCTCATTCTTCGGCGGCGTGTCCGAAGAAGAAGTTCGCACGATCACCGGCATCGAGGGCGACGAGTTCAACCACACGCTTGCCGCGCTGCGAATGGCGCGCATCGCCAACGGCGTTTCCAAACTTCACGGCGAAGTCTCGCGCCAAATGTGGAAGGATTATCCCAACATCTGCGAGATCACCCATGTCACCAACGCGCAGAATAAAAAATATTGGGCCGATCACGGGCTCGAACACGCCCGGGTCGGGGGCTCGGTCGAGGAACTGCGTCATCGCAAACGCGAACTCAAGGAGCGCCTGTTCCGCATCGTGGCCGATCAGACTGGCAAGCTGTTCAAGCCGGATGTGCTGACCATCGTGTGGGCCCGCCGCTTTGCCGCTTACAAGCGCCCCGATTTGATCACGCGCGACATCCAGTTGTTCCGCGCCATGCTCAACAACCCGAAATACCCGGTGCAAATCGTTTGGGCGGGCAAGCCTTACCCATTCGATTACACCGCAATCGAAATCTTCAACCAGCTCATCCGCATCACCCGCGACTACCCAAACGCCACGGTGCTGGTTGGTTACGAACTCGAACTTTCACGCTTCCTCAAAAACGGCTCCGACATCTGGCTCAACAATCCGATCGTCACCCGCGAGGCCTCCGGCACCTCGGGCATGACCGCCGCCATGAACGGCTCGGTCAACCTCTCGACCTACGACGGCTGGGTCTGCGAATTCGCCAAGGATGGTGAAAACTCCTTCATCATTCCGCCGGCCGATCCCGGGCTTTCGCCTGACGACCGCGATCGTCACGACCTGCTTGGATACTACACGGCGCTCAACGATAAGATCCTGCCGACTTACTACGACAGGCCCGATGAATGGAGCCGCATCGTTCTCAACTCGATGAACGACGTGGCACCCTTCTTCGATGCCGACCGCATGGTCGACGAATACTACAAGAAGATCTACGCGTGAGGGCATCGCGGGATTGACGAATCAGCGGCACCCGCCACCCTTGGCGAAGTCCTGATGAACGCACCCACCGCAGATTGGATCGAGCGACTCATTTCCCTCTTGGGAAATGAAAAAGTCAGCACGACACCCGGGCTGATTTCAACGCATTCGACCGACAAATGGGATGCGAGCCATCCGCCTGATGTGGTGGTTTTTGCCGAGTCGACCGCCGATGTCGTGATGCTGATGCGCTTTGCCAGTGAGCACGGCATTCCCGTGACCACCCGCGGTGCTGGCGTTGGTTATGTCGGCGGTTGCGTGCCGGTGAGCGGCGGCATCGCGCTCTCGATGATGCGCATGAACCGGATCCTCGGCATTTACCCAGAGGACGGCGTCGCGATCGTTCAACCGGGTGTGATCACTCACGAATTGCAAGAGGCCGTGCGCAAAATCGGATGGGAATACCCGCCCGACCCCGCGTCGCTCAAGGAATGCTCGATCGGCGGCAACATTGCGACCAATGCCGGTGGCCCGCGCTGCCTGAAGTACGGCGTCACTCGTAGTTATGTGCTTGGCCTTGAAGTGGTGCTCGCCGATGGCCGCGTGATGAAAACCGGTGGCCGCCTTCACAAAAACAAAACCGGCTTCGATCTCATCGGGATTTTCACCGGATCGGAAGGCATGCTTGGCATTGTCACGGAAGCGACTCTGCGGCTGATCCCCAAAGCACCCGCCCGTGCGATGCTGGCTGCGATATTTCCGGAGTTTTCGATGGCCGCTGCCGCGGTGCAGGCAATTCTCAATGCGGGCCACCTGCCTTCGGCGCTCGAGATCACCGATGCCTTCACGCTGGCCGCCGCGCGCAAGCGCCTTGGCTCCGAAGTCTTTCCTCCAGGCAATGCGCACCTGATTGTCGAGGTCGATGGCCGCCCAGCCGCCGTCGCTGCCGAAATCGAAGAACTCCGGCCGCTGCTTGAATCGCTCGGCGCCAGTTCGATCGATTGCGCGCCCGACGAGGCGTCCTGCGAACGCATCTGGCAACTTCGCCGCGAATTCTCGTACGCATTGCGCGACACCGGGCTCACCAAGCTCAACGAAGACATCGTCGTGCCACGCTCAAAGCTGGTCGCGCTCGTCACCTTTGCGCAAAAACTCCAACTCGATACGGGAATCCCCATTGCCTGTTTCGGTCACGCGGGCGATGGCAACATTCACACCAACCTGATGGTTGCCAATTACGACGATCCTAGTACTCGCGAAGTGGCGGAGCGCGCGCTCGACCAACTCTTCACATGGGTGATCGAAAATGGCGGAACGATCACCGGCGAGCATGGCGTGGGCCTAGCCAAAAAACGCTGGCTTAAACAGGCAATCGGTGAGGTCTCGCTCGCAACGCATCACGCGCTCAAAAACGCTCTCGACCCGCAGGGGATTCTCAATCCCGGAAAATTTCTGTGAGCTGGGGGCATCATCGGGCGCGTGATGCAGGCCTCAAGCCACGCCGATCCACGAGTCTACCGCCTCGCCGATCGCTAAGGACTGTCGCTTGCGGTCGATGAAATAGCTGATCTCCGAATAGCCAGCCTGTTGCAGCGTTTGCATGGCGGCGAGGTAGCCATCGCCGACGCGTTCGGGCACATGGGCATCGGCGCCGAGCACCACCGGGATGCCGCGCTCGCACATCATTGCGAGTTGCCCGGGCGAAGGATTCATTTCCGGCAAGGCTTTTTGCACGCCGCTGGTGTTGAGTTCCATCGCCACGCCAGTGGCGGCGATGCGATCAAGCGCGCGGGCGATGACGGGCCGCATGCGTTCGAAATCCCAATCGTCAGGCGATTCGTTTTTGATCAAATCCGGATGCGCAAGCGTGTCGAAAAGCCCGCTCTCCGCCGATAGCGCGAGGTGCTCGTAATAAAGCTCCTGATAGCTGAACACATCGCCGGTATAGAAAAGTTTGCGGTAGTCGCTCACCTGATAATGCACCGATCCCAGCACATGGCTCAGCGACGCACGCGCATGAAGTTCCCTAAGCCACGGCTCAACGCCCGGATAAAAATCGCTCTCGATGCCAAGCCGCACATCAAGTCTCCCTGCAAAGCGCGCACGCGTGCCGTGAATCATCGCCACATAGTCGTCGAACTCCGAAGGATCCATCCGCACCGATGCGGAAAAACCATTCGGCAAAGGACAATGACAAGTGAAAGTGATGCCCTTGAAGCCCCTCTCCAGCGCCACCTCCGCATACTCATCAGGCTCGCCCAAGGCATGCTTGCACAGCGGCGTGTGACAGTGGGATTCGTATAGAAGCGGAGTTTTCAAAGGTGAAAAAATTCAAAATTTCAAACCGCCACCGGTGGCGGGAATGGCTGCTCGGAGATGATCCAGTCTTCGTTTTTTTCGGTGAAGGTTTTCATCGCCCACTCGCTCGGCAGCAAGGCCACCAGCCAGCCATTCGAATCGCGCGCGAGCGTGGCGCCGAGTGAAAGCGAGGGTCGGGCATCGGGCGCAAGCGGGTCACCTTCCTTCGGCTTGAGCCAGCGCGCGATCGACCACGATGCCTGCTCGATGCGCGTTTCCGCCGCGTATTCGCCTTCG
>CAIVXP010000398.1 GCA_903909905.1 Akkermansiaceae bacterium | reverse complement strand
CGCAAGGATTGCCTCACGGCATTCATCGCGGCGTACTTTGGCGAAAAAATGAGCGAACCTTGTGGTCACTGCGACCGCTGCCGTGGAGTGCCCGCGGTAAAGATCAGGCGATCATCAACGCGCGTGCCCGATGACCGCGAATGGGCGGAATTGCGGGCGGTGGTTGATGAAAAGCATGCGGCGCTTGGTACGCCGAGGCAGTTGGCGAGGTTTCTATGCGGCATGAGCAGCCCGGCATCAACGCGGGCGAGGCTTGGGCGTCATGATGCGTTTGGCATGCTCGCGGATCTGCCCTTTGCTGAGGTGCTCACGGTTGCAAATGCGGTGCTACCGGAGGGGGAGTGGGGTAAAAGCTGAAATGCTGAAATACTGAAAAGCTGAAAAGCTGAAAAGCTGAAATGAAGAGGTGGTTTATTCGGGAAGTGTGATTTGCAGGATCGTGGAGTTTTGTTCGGCGATGAGCGGGCTGGATGCTTTTGGCATGAGGATGAATTGGCCTTTGGCGAAGTGGCGACCGTCGGCGGATTTCAATGCGCCATCGACCACTGAGATGATTGAAAACTTTTCGGCGTTTGGGTTGGTGAGCGACTCGCCGGCCTTGAGGGATTTTCGGTCGGTTTTGAAATACTCGCAGGCGGCAAGTGTGTCGCCGTTTGCTTGATCCATCGATGGTTCGAAGTCGTTGAAGTCGATGCTGGCGAGTGACTCGGCGACATGGAGTTCGCGCGGTTTGCCGTCGAGTCCGAGGCGGTTCCAATCGAAGACGCGGTAGGTTGTGTCGGAGTTTTGCTGGATTTCGTGAATCAAGAATCCCGCACCGATCGCATGGAGGCGGCCAGACGGGATGAAGATCGAGTCGCCGGGCTTGGGGCTGACCGCATGCACGCAATCGGCGACCGTGCCATTTGCGATCGCCGCTTCGAACGCCTCACGGGTCACGCCGTGTTTGAGGCCGACATAAAGTTTTGCGCCCGGATCGCAATCGGCGATGAACCACATTTCCGTTTTCGGTTCGCCGTTCAGCGACGCGGCAAGCGCGACTGGCGGATGCACTTGGATCGAAAGGTCGTCTCGAGCGTCGAGGATCTTGATGAGGATCGGAAAGCGCGGGTGCTGCGCGTAGCCGCTGCCGAAAATTTCCTCGCGGTGGTGGGTCCAAAGTTCGTGCAAACTTTTGCCAGCGAAAGGTCCGGTCTCGACGATCGATTGCTCCTTCTCGCGGTCGACGATTTCCCATGACTCGCCGAAGGGATTGGTTTCGTCGGGAAGTTGGCGGCCATAGACGCGCTCGAGTTCGCGTCCGCCCCAGACGCGCTGCATGTAGAGGGGTGCGAAAGTGATCGGATCCATGTGCCACTTAAATTACTTGAATTGGCATGGCATGGCAAGGCTTGGGCCAATCGTGCGATTGACCTCAAGGGGCGGGGAGGTGAAGTTGGTGGCGCATTGGAGGAAGCAGAAAACAGCGCTGGTGAGTCGAAGGTTCGTCGCCGTGGCCGATGGCGGATGTGGGTGCTTGGCATGTTGATTCCGGCGGTGCTGGGTGGACTGCTGTGGCTTGACGGTCCGGGTGTGCGATGGCTCGGGCCGATGCTTGGCAAGTGGGGGCTGCATCGCGCCGGCTATGTGGGTGGGATGGAATTTGAGGGAAGCATCACGCGTGGCTTGGTGATCAAAAATTTCCATGCCACGGGCGAGGGTCCTGTCGGTGAATTAAAAATCGGTCGGCTGCAGCCGAAATTTCATTTCCGCGAGATGCTCTTTGGTCGGCTTGCCGGGCTGAGAGTCGAGGAGGTGGATTTGTTGCTGCGCTTTGATGAAACGCGTGCTTCGAAATCGAGCGAAAAGCCGGTGCCTGATTTCAAAAAAATTGCCAAGGCGATTCGCGATGCGCGCCGTTCGCTCAAGCCGATGGATGTGGCGATCGAGGGCTTGCGCGTGAAGGCAGTGAGAGATGGCGTTGAATTTTTTCAGCTCGAATCGAGTGCGATGCATCACGATGCGCATCAGGAAAACTATGAGCTCAGCCTCGGTGCGATGACCGATGCTTCGGGCAAGCGCTGGCCAGCGCGAAATTCGACAGTCGTGTGGAAGAGCGAATCTTTGGAGCTTGAGCAATTCGTGCCGATTCCGGGGATTCGCATTGATCGTTTGACTTTGCACACGCCGGACAAGGGCGGGCTTACGGGGTCGGCCGAGTTGCGGGTGAAGGATGCCGGTTTTCGCATCGATGCGAGCGAGGAGTTTTCGCTGCTGAAGTTGGATCTTACCGACGGGCAGGTGGTGCTGGCGGATTGGTATGAATTGTTTGGCATCAAGCCCTCGGTGAGCGGTGAGATTCGTTCGTTGTCTGCCGAGTTGTTTGGGGTGTATCCGGATTTTTCGCGTGCGACGGGCAATGTGAAATTTTCCGTGAACGGGCTCGAGTCGGCCGGGTGGAAGGCCGATGAGGCGGATGTCGATGTGGTGCTGGAGGAAAAGACCGCGAGGCTTGTGCTTGCGGGCAAGGGCATGGGCACGGGGATTTCGCTTAAGGCCGATGCCAAGGTGCGGCGCGATGATGCGCTGCCGCAAATCTTTGGCATCAAGGGCGAGATGATGATCGATCAGGTTGAAGGTCTCGCACGGCAACTCGCGAAGCAGCGCGATGCGGCGATGCCGCAAGGGCGCATCGAGGGAAGTTTTAGCGGCATGGAACGCATGGGTGATCGCTCATGGAAATATGATCTCCGCTATTTGCCCAATGACGCTGCAATCGAATCACCTCTGCGGATTCATGGAAAATG
>CAIVXP010000397.1 GCA_903909905.1 Akkermansiaceae bacterium | reverse complement strand
GACCGCGCCGCAGATCCGCTATCCCGATTGCTATGGCATCGACATGTCGGAGCTTGGCAAGTTCATCGCGTTCCAAGCGGCGATCGCCTTGCATCGTCGGGCCGGGCGCCAGTCCTTGCTCGACAGCATTTACCGCGACTGCCTTGAGGAACTCAAGAAACCTGTCGCTCAGCAGGTCAATCGCGTGAAGCCGGTGTACGAGGCCTTCAGCGACTCGCAAATCTCGGAAGAAATCAGCCGCATGGTCTATCCGGAGGACATTGATTGGAACGGCGAGCTTCAGGTAATTTTCCAGACCATTCAGAATCTGCATGAATCGATCCAAGGCGAGTGCGGCGACTGGTATTTCACCGGCGATTATCCGACGCCTGGCGGATACGGTATGGTCAATCGCGCTTATGTGCGTTGGTACGAAGGTCTCGGTGGCCGGAGTTACGATCTGCCGCTGTGATTGGGCGAAAAAATCACGAACTGCGATTGAGCGCGAGTTCGTGAAGTTGCGCGAGTGATGCCTCGGAAATTTGGCTCGGGTCCGGATACTCGAAGGTTTCGCCTTCGTAGTTGCGCAGCGTGACGCGTCCGGGCGAGTGATCGATCAGGTAGTTTGGGTTGATCGGGATTTTTCCGCCGCCGCCGGGCCCATCGATGACGAATTGCGGCACCGAGTAGCCAGTCGTGTGGCCGCGCAGGCCTTCGATGATCGCGACACCGTCGGCCACCGGAGTGCGCAGGTGCGAAGATCCATTGATGAGATCGCACTGATAGAGATAGTAGGGGCGCACTCGGCACATCAGCAGCTTGTGGACGAGGGCTTTTTGCACTTCGACGGAATCATTCACGCCCCGCAAGAGCACGCTTTGATTGCCGAGTGGGATGCCCGCATCGGCGAGGCGGCCGAGCGCGTCGCGGACTTCTGAAGTGAGTTCGCGCGGGTGGTTGGTGTGGATGGAAATAAAAAGCGGGTGATGCTTTTTGAGCATCTCGCAAAGTGCGGGTGTGATGCGTTGCGGAAGAAAGATAGGGATGCGCGAGCCGATGCGGAGAAATTGAAGGTGAGGGATCGAGCGCAGCCGAGTGAGCAGCTTGTCGAGTCGATCGTCGGAAAACAGA
This sequence comes from Akkermansiaceae bacterium, assembly GCA_903909905.1. Lineage (GTDB taxonomy): Bacteria > Verrucomicrobiota > Verrucomicrobiia > Verrucomicrobiales > Akkermansiaceae > Luteolibacter. The sequence continues at coordinate 2,703 of CAIVXP010000397.1, read as the reverse complement.
AGGGGATCACCGCCGGAAAGAAGCACATCGCGGATCTCGGTGTGTTCCTGAAGGTATTTGAATGCCGGCTCCCACTGAGTTTCGAGTTGCTGCTCGCCAACGCCGGAAACCACGCGCGAGCGGGTGCAGTAGCGGCAGTAGGAAGCGCAGCGGTCAGTCACCAGAAAAAGCACGCGGTCGGGATAGCGATGCACGAGGCCCGGCACCGGCATGTGAGAATCCTCGCCGCAAGGGTCGGCCAATTCCTCGGGAGCATACCAGCCTTCCTCGATGCGTGGGATCACCTGACGGCGGATCGGGCAATCGGGATTGTCGCGGTCGATGAGGTTGAAAAAGTGCGGAGTGATCGACATCGCGAGTTTGTTTCCCGCGAGCAGAACGCCTGCGCGCTCTTCTTGGGTGAGATTGAGATGGCTCTCGAGTTCGGTGAGCGAGTCCACGCGATTGCGCAGCTGCCACTTCGCGTCATTCCAATCGTCCATCGCTTCTTGGGGCCAATAGCCCGGGGCGTGGGAGACGAATGATGGCTCAAGATCGTGATGAGTCATGGGGGGCTTGGGGGAAGAGTTTCCGTCAGACGCGGGAAATCTCAAATGGAAATTAGCGTGAATTGACGCAGCGTTTGATCAATTCCGTTAGATAAATGGCAGATTGGGCGATCGTTGCTTCGGCGGGCATCCGGTCATCGGGTTCATCGCTGGCGAGGGGAGGGCGGGTTGCGATGCGTGCGGCGGGCAGTCCCATTTCGAAAAGCACGCTGGCGAGGTCCTTGTCGTCATTGGGGTAGGCTGGGTCGGCCTCAACGGCGGTGGCGAGGTCGTGCAGGGGTAAATTGGCGAGCAGCGTGGCATCGCGTGAGGTCGCCTGAAGCGCGGCTTGGCCCCCCATCGCATCGACGCAGAGAACCGCTTTTGGCGGCCCGTTTTCCGCGATCAGATTTTTCAGTAGTGCTGCAGTCTCCGTTCGTGGTGATTCCAAATGATTGAAGTGCGGCAGGAATGCAAAGTGGATGTTGGAATTCACTTCGCTGCCGGCGAGCGCGCGGGCGGCGGCGATGCTTGCGACCAGTCCGGTGGCGTTGGCCTCGATGCCATTGGATCCAGCCCTGCTGTCGTAGGTGCTGATGATCCAAACAGCGGCCTTTTCGGGATCCTTGCCGGGAAGTTTTGCCACTAGGATCGGCCACTGGAGGGGGGCTTGTTTTTTTTCAATCACATAGCCGGTGTTCGACGGTCCTAGCAGGCCTTCGATCCATGAGGCGCTACGGGTGAGATTTTTTGACGGACCTTCGCCTGAATGATGGCGTTCACCGATCAGCGTGGTGATTTTTCGAAGGTCGTCGCCGATTTCACTCGCTATGATCGAGCGCGAGAATTGGTTTCTTGGGCGTTTTTTTTCGCTGGCTTCGGAGGTGACGCGGTGGTGGATGGCGATGCCCGCGGAGATGATCAGCCACAGTGGTGCCAGCACAAGAACGAGTGTTAGCCACTTTGGGCGGCCTGATTGCGGACTCATGGATCGCGTGGCTCGTTAGGGGGCTCCGTATCGTCTGCGGGATCGGACTCGACTTCGATTTCGCGCCTCATCTTTTGCGAGATGAAGGGGCGAATCATGCCATAGATCAGGTAGAGGCTGAACAGCACTACCGGCAACACATAGCGGAATTGCACGGTGAAGAAAATGACGAGCACCGCGATGACGATTGCCCCGAGGTTTCCGCGGGTTTTCCAATCGACTTTTTTGAAGCTCGGGTAGCGGATGTCGCTGATCATCAGAAGCGAGAGTCCAAGCATGGCTCCGGCGAGGACGTATTTCCACATCCTGAGCTCGTGGTCGTTCTGATAGAGGTCGATGAGCAGGAAGGTGAGCGAAGCGATGAAGCCGGCGGCCATCGGGATCGGGAGTCCGCGAAAGTCGTTTGAGTCGCCGGATTTTTTCGGCATCGCGGCGAGACAATTGAATTTTGCCAGGCGCATGGCTCCGCAGATCAGATAGATCAGTGCGATGGCCCATCCGGCGTTGCCGAGGGGGAAAAGCACCGCGCGCGAGAGTAGCATGGCGGGGGCCATGCCGAAGGAGATGATGTCGGCGAGCGAGTCGAACTCGCGCCCGAATGGCGAGTCCTGACCGCCGAGGCGTGCGAGCCGGCCATCGAGCAGGTCGAAGAGGCAGGAGCCAAAGATCAGCATGATCGCGTACTCGTAGTAGCGGTGTGAAATTTCGTAGTACTCCTTGGCCGAGAGCGGTGTGACGCCGGTGACTTTCTGGACCTCGATGAGGCCTTTGAAAATCATGAGCACCGCGAAGAATCCGCAAGCGAGATTGCAGGCGGTCATGAGGTTGGGCAGGAAATAAATCCTGGGTTCGTCGGGCTCGTTTTGCCGGGTCATGCGCCGGAATCTTTCACCGGAACGGGCGGATGAACAATGGAAAAGCGATGGGTTGCCGAGTGCGCGGGTACTGGTATGGTGGCGGTGTGCGAGCGGATGAATTGAATGTGGACTCGGCGATGGGCGACCTCATGCAGGCCTTGCCCGGGGCTAAGCGCGCGCTGTTTGCCCGCTATCATTTGGGCGGTTGCCAGAGCTGTGCGTTTTCCGACAAGGAAACGCTAGCTGAGTTGTGCGCCCGCTCAGAGCTGGATGCGGGGGAGGTGCTGGCCCATTTGCTCGACAGCCATCGGCATGATCTTGAGATGCTGAT
>CAIVXP010000396.1 GCA_903909905.1 Akkermansiaceae bacterium | reverse complement strand
TGAGAGGGGGCATTGCGCATGAAAATCGCGGCCACAGGTAAAGAGGCCTTTATCGGTCCTTACACTAAGCCCCAGTTCACCGAGGTATCCATGTCCATCCACTGCATGGATTCGCCTTGGAAGATGAAGCGTCCGTGGAAGTGGGTTTCTTCGAGCAGGAGCGGGAGCCAGTGGCGGTCGTCTTCCCACATTCGGGTGTAGGGAATCGATTCGACAGTGGTCCAGAGCGGCACTGCCTCGTCGGTTTCGGTGGGTGTGCCGATGTGATCATCCGCGCGGAAGACATGACAGAGGATGTGGGGCGAGTCGGACATCGAGAACCAGAGCTCGCCAATCTTGCGCGGGTTGAGCGGGGTGATGAGCAGCTCCTCCTCGGTTTCGCGGATGACGCATTGAAGCGGCGTTTCACCGGGGTCGATCTTGCCACCGGGGCCATTGATTTTTCCCGCGCCGAGACCGCGTTTTTTTTCGATCAGCAGGATGCGGCCGTTATTGACGACAAACATCAGCGTGGCGTGGATGCCGCCTTGCCACTGGGACCAATCGATGGGTGATGCGGCCATGAGGTGATGGGCTCAACTTGCCGAGCTGTATGCTTCGACGCTGTCGCAGGTGCAAACGAGGTTGCGATCGCCGTGGACATTGTCGATGCGTCCGACCGAGGGCCAGAACTTGTGCTGGCGCAGGTAGGGCAGAGGGTAGGCGGCTTGTTCGCGCGGGTAGGGGTGGTTCCAAGTGTCGCCGCAGACGACTTCGGCTGGATGCGGTGCGTTTTTGAGTGGGTTGTCGTGTGGATCGAGTTGGCCATTTGCGACGGCGGTGATCTCCGCATGGATCGAGATCATCGCATCGCAGAAGCGATCGATTTCCGATTTTGATTCCGACTCGGTGGGTTCGATCATGAGTGTGCCGGCGACCGGCCAGCTCATGGTGGGGGCGTGGAAGCCGTAGTCCATGAGGCGTTTGGCGACATCCTCGACGGTGATGCCGCTGGCTTCGCTGAGCGGGCGGACATCGATGATGCATTCGTGAGCGACCAAGCCGTCGTTGCCGGTGTAGAGGATCGGGAAAAACGGCGCGAGGAGTTTGGCGATGTAGTTGGCGTTGAGGATCGCGACTTCGGTGGCCTCCTTGAGTCCGCGCGGCCCCATCATCGCGATGTACATCCATGAAATCGTGTTGATCGATGCGCTGCCCCAAGGTGCAGAGCAAACCGAGCCATCGTGTGCCGCGAGTTCGCGGTGGCCGGGCAGGAAGGGAACGAGTTGGCTGGCAACGCCGATCGGGCCGACGCCAGGTCCGCCGCCGCCGTGTGGGATGCAGAAAGTTTTGTGAAGGTTAAGGTGGCAAACATCGGCACCGATGAGACCGGGGCTGGTGAGGCCGACTTGAGCATTCATGTTGGCGCCATCCATGTAGACCTGACCGCCGTGTTGGTGGATGAGCTGGCAGATGTCGCGGATGCTGGATTCGAAAACGCCGTGGGTGGAGGGGTAGGTGACCATCAATGCAGCGAGATTGGCCGAGTGCTCGATGGTTTTTTGAGTGAGATCATCGACATCGATATTGCCGGATTCGTCGCATTTCACGCCGACCACTTTCATGCCAACCATCACGGCGGATGCCGGGTTGGTGCCGTGGGCGGAAACGGGGATGAGGCAGACATTGCGATGGGTATCGCCGCGTGAAAGGTGGTAGCGGCGGATCGCGAGGAGTCCGGCATATTCGCCTTGAGAGCCGGCATTCGGTTGCAGAGAAACAGCGGCGAAACCGGTGATTTCGGCGAGCCAGCCTTCGAGGCTTGTGAGCATTTCGCGATAGCCCTGCGATTGGTCCTGCGGCACGAAGGGGTGAAGTGAGGAAACTTCGGGCCAGCTGAGCGGCATCATTTCCGCAGTGGCATTGAGCTTCATCGTGCAGGAACCGAGTGGGATCATCGATTCGTTGAGCGCGAGGTCCTTCGATTCGAGGCGCTTAATGTAGCGCAGCATTTCGGTTTCCGAGTGGTAGGAATTGAAAACCTTTTGTGTGAGGAAATCGGTCTTGCGGGAAAGCTCGCTTGGCAACTTGGTGCTGTTTGTGGAATCGATCAATTTCACACTGAAGGCCTTGGCGATGGATTCCAGATCGGCGGCGGTGGTGGTTTCATCGAGCGAGATACCGACATGGTCATTGTCGATCAGGCGGAGGTTGATGTTTGCTTCGACCGCGGCCTTGCAAATCGCGGTGGCTTTGCTGGGGCATTTCACCACGATCGTGTCGAAGAAGGCGCCGCCCTCGATGTTGAGTCCGGCCTTGATGAGTGATTGTGCGAGTTGATCGGTTTTTGCGTGAGTCGCGCGGGCAATTTCCTTGAGCCCCTCGGGCCCGTGATAGACCGCGTACATCGAAGCCATGACGGCGAGCAGGACTTGGGCCGTGCAGATGTTGGAGGTCGCCTTGTCGCGGCGGATGTGTTGTTCGCGGGTTTGGAGTGAGAGCCGGTAGCCAGTCTTGCCGCGCGAGTCGACAGAGACTCCGATGAGGCGGCCGGGGATCTTGCGTTTGAGCGCATCGCTGCAGGCCATGAAGGCGGCGTGGGGTCCGCCGAAGCCCATCGGCACGCCGAAGCGTTGGCTGGATCCGACGCAGATTTCCGCGCCGAACTCGCCGGGGGATTTCAACAGCGTGAGTGCCAGGATGTCGGCTGCCACGATCGGGATCGCGCCGGATGATTTGGCATTTTGGAAAAATCCGGTGAAGTCATCGATGCGGCCGCGGGTGTCGGGGTACTGCACGAGGCAGGCGAAGACCGATCCATCGGCTGGGAATTGATACGATTGCCAATCGCCGACGATCACCTCGATGCCAAGTGGTTCCGCGCGGGTGGTGACCACATCGATGGTCTGCGGGTGGCAGCGATCGGAGACAAAGACCGCCTTGCCGGAGGGTTTTTGCGCGAGGGCGAGGGTGATCGCTTCGGCAGCGGCCGTGCCTTCATCGAGCAGCGAGGCATTTGCGACATCGAGGCCGGTGAGGCTGGTGATCATCGTCTGGAAATTGAGCAAGGCTTCGAGACGGCCCTGCGCGATTTCCGCTTGGTAGGGTGTGTAGGCGGTGTACCAGCCGGGGTTTTCGAGAATGTTGCGCAGAATCACGCCAGGAGTCAGCGTGCCGTGGTAGCCCTGACCGATGAAGGACTTGAGCACGCGGTTTTTCGACATGATCGCCTTGAGGGCATCGAGTGCCTCTTGCTCGCTCAGTGGCTCGGGGAGATCGAGCGGTTTTTCCGAAAGGATGCTCTTCGGGACAGCGGCCTTGATAAGACCATCGAGCGATGAAAAACCCGATTTTTGAAGCATTTGCTCGCGATCGGATCCAACGGGGCCAAGGTGGCGTGAACGGAAGTCGAGGTGGGCGGTCATGCGGAGTGGCGGATGGAAAAAATCCTGCGAGAGGATCTTTGTGGGAAATCGGCGGTGATGCAACCATGGCGGGAGGAAATCCGCAAATTCCGTCGAAATGCCAGCCGCACGCTTGCCAAGCGCGGGGCGAGCGAATAGGAAAAAACGCATGACTCCTCTCTACGAAGGCAAGGCCAAAAGGATGTGGGCGACTGAGAACCCCGACACCCTGCGCATGGAATTCAAGAATGATGCGACGGCCTTCAACGGCGAGAAGAAAGCGAGTTTTGAAAACAAGGGCCGACTCAACAACGCCATCAGCACTTTGATCTATGGCATGCTCGAAAAGGAAGGCGTACCGACGCATTTCGTGAGGCAGATCGATGAGACAAACGTCGAGGTCAAGAAGGTCGATATCCTGATGGTTGAGGTCATCGTTCGCAACTATTCGGCAGGCAGTTTCTGCAAGCGCACCGGTATGGAAGA
>CAIVXP010000395.1 GCA_903909905.1 Akkermansiaceae bacterium | reverse complement strand
GCATCGAGCAAAGGCCGTTTCACCAAACGCAAAAATCCCGCAAGGCATACCAGCTCGATGCCCGCCGCCTTGAGCCTCTCGGCCGTTTCATGCTGCGCCTCATCGGGAAACCGCGTGGCATAACCACGGCAATCAATCACCCCGGTCTCAATCCCCCGCTGCTTCGCCCTCTCCAGAATGAAAGCATCCGGCTTGTCGGAAAGCACCAACGCGATTCGCGCATCAAGCTCCCCCGCATCAATCGCATCGAGGATCGCCTGCATGTTCGAACCCGACCCGGAACCAAGTACGCCCAACACCATGCCCATGGTGTAAATCGTATGACCCAGCAGGCAAAGTGTTTTTCTGCACGCTGCCCACTGAAAACTTGAAACTTGAAACTCCGCTCTTATCAAAGAACCCATGCACGACGCCCGCATCGACGCACTCGCCCGCCAACTTGTCCGCTATTCGACCGCGCTCAAGAAAGGCGACAAGGTCCTCATCGACCTCCATGATGTGCCGGATTCGATCGGTCTCGCATTGATCCGCGAGACCCGTGCCCGCGGTGCCACGCCGATCTTGCGCGTCCACCACGGCCGCCTTTCGCGCGAAATGCTGATGGGTGCCGATGACACGCAATACGGCATCATTTCCAAGCACTTACTAGCGGAAATGAAAGACATGGATGCTTACATCGCGCTGCGCGGTGGGCACAACATCGCGGAGAATTCCGATGTCCCACCCGACCGCATGCGTTTGGCCATGAAGCACATGCGCCCGGTGCTCGATCACCGCGTCAAAAAAACCAAATGGTGCGTGCTGCGCTGGCCATCAGCATCGATGGCGCAACAAGCCGGCATGAGCACCGAGGCCTTCGAGGATTTTTACTTCAAGACTTGCCTGCTCGATTACAAGGCGCTGCTGCCATCGATGAACGCGCTCAAGAAACTCATGGATCGCACCGACAAGGTCGAAATCAAAGGCCCCGGCACCGATTTGCGTTTCTCGATCAAAGGCATCAACTCGATCGTCTGCGGAGGCAACTACAACATCCCCGATGGCGAGGTCTTCACCGCACCGGTGCGCGACTCGGTCGAGGGCTTCATCAGCTACAACGCACCAACGATCTATCAAGGCATCCCCTTCGATGCGATCCGCCTGGAATTTTCGAAAGGAAAAATCATCAAGGCCGAGGCCGGTGCAAAAACCAAGGCACTCAACCGCATCCTCGATAGCGACGATGGCGCCCGCTACATCGGCGAGTTTGCCCTCGGCTTCCACCCGATGATCCGCGAACCGATGCGCGACATCCTCTTCGACGAGAAAATCGCCGGTTCCTTCCATTTCACACCCGGCCAGGCCTACGAAGACGCCGACAACGGCAACCGCTCGCAGGTGCACTGGGACATGGTCAACATCCAGCGCAAGGACTACGGCGGCGGCGAAATTTATTTCGACGGCAAGCTGATCCGCAAAAATGGCGTCTTTCTCGCCAAGGCACTCGCGAAGCTGAACCCGTAAGCCGGGCACCTCGCCTCCCGGGCTTTACTTCACCTGCGGTCTCGCCCAAGCTCCGCGGCCTTCACCCGCACCTTTCGCGCACCCCCATGACCGCCGCCGAGATCCGCAATTCATTCCTCGATTTCTTCCGCGAGAAACAACACAGCATCGTGCCCTCAGCATCGCTGCTGCCGCAATCGCCCGGACTTCTTTTCACCAACGCCGGCATGAATCCCTTCGTGCCCTATTTCCTCGGCGTCGAGAAAGCCCCCTACGATCCACCCCGCGCGGCCGACACACAGAAGTGCATCCGCGCCGGCGGCAAACACAACGACCTCGAGGATGTCGGCTACGACACCTACCACCACACCTTTTTCGAGATGCTCGGAAACTGGTCGTTTGGAAACTATTTTAAAACCGAAGCGATCCAATGGGCATGGGAGCTCGTCGTCGAACGCTGGGGCCTTCCGGCCAACCGCCTCTACGCATCGGTCTACGCACCGAAACCCGGCGACCCTGGCGAGTTCGACCAAGAAGCATGGGATGTCTGGGCAGCCCTCTTTCGCTCAAAGGGTGTTGATCCTACGATAAACATCGTAAATGGAAATGTGAAAGACAACTTCTGGATGATGGGCGAGACCGGCCCCTGCGGTCCATGCTCGGAGCTTCATGTCGACCTCACACCGAACGGCGACTCGCAAGGTAAGCTCGTCAACAACGACTCCGACCTCTGCATCGAGATTTGGAACCTCGTCTTCATTCAATACAACGCCGAGGCCGATGGCACATTCCGCGAGCTGCCCGCGAAGCATGTCGACACCGGCATGGGCTTTGAGCGCGCATGCTCGATCATCCAAAACACCAAGGGTTTCACCGATTTCTCGAAAAAACCCTCGAACTACGCCACCGATGTTTTCACTCCGATCTTCCGCAAGCTCGAAGAACTCAGCGGCAAGACTTATGTAAACATTTACCCCGAGCTCGGCGCCGATCGCTCGGCATTCAACGAGGAAATGAAAACTGCGATCGCCTTCCGCGTGATCGCCGACCACCTCCGCACACTCAGTTTCTCGATCGCCGATGGCATCATGCCCGGCAACAACGGTAGAAACTATGTCCTTCGTAGAATCCTGCGCCGCGCCGTGAGATATGGACGCCAACTCGGATTCTCGGGCGACAAGCCATTTTTCGGTGCCCTCGTCGAAACTCTCGTCGCCCAAATGGGCAGCGTCTTCCCGGAACTCAAAACCCGCGAATCCGTCATCCGCCAAACCCTCGAGCAGGAAGAAGCCAGCTTCAACCAAACGCTCGACCGCGGATTGAAACGCTTCGAAGAAGCGATGGGGGAGCACACGCGCCCTCGCGTGTCCCCTTCGGCGCCCTCGCCGAAGGGCGTTTCAGAGCCCACCTACGCGCGCCGTAACCTGCCCCATTTCGAGCGACCATGGGGCAAATACATGGTCACCTTCACCACACTGGATCGTGACGTCCTAAGCGAAGAAGAACGCGATATCGTCCTTGGATCCATCCTGCATGCCCATGAATCCCGCCAGATGCATCTTTATGCTGCATGCGTGATGCCAGATCACGTCCACCTGCTCATCGAACCAAACATCAAATCGCACCCCGCTGTGGGGAATCCAGAGTTTTATTCACTTACTGAGATCCTTCAACCCATCAAGTCTGCCACCTCCCACAAAATCCTCAAGGCGCGTCGTGAGGCCACGGGGAATGAAAATATCAGGCACCTTTGGGAAAAAGAGTCCTTCGACCGACTGATCCGTAGCGAATCGGACCTCATCGAAAAATACGATTATGTGATCTACAACCCCGTGCGTGATGAACTCGTAAAACAAGCACAGGAATACCAGTGGACATGGTGCCGCGAGTTTGCGCAGCAAGTCGCAAGCGAGGGCGCTTCCGACGACACGCGAGGGCGCGTGTTCTCCCCGACCCTCTCCGGAGACATCGCGTTCGAACTCTACGACACCTTCGGCTTTCCAATCGACCTCACCGAATTGCTCTGCGCCGAACGCGGGCTCAAGGTCGACATGCCACGCTTCGAGGCACTGATGGAGCAACAACAGGAACGCTCGCGCGCTGCGAAAAAATCCACCGTCGTGCGCGCGCTCGAGATCTCGACCGATGCGGTCACTGAATTCACCGGCTTCGATACGGATGAATGCGAAGCAAGCGTCCTCGAAGTCCACCCGCAGGACGATTCGCTTTTCGTCATCACCGACAAGACCCCCTTCTACGCCGAGATGGGCGGACAAAGCGGCGACACCGGCACCGTGGCGGCGGTTTCCAACCGCCAAGCCCCGATACCCGTCACCGGCGTCCAACAAATCGGCAAGGCCCGTGCGATCATCGTCGCCTCATCGAGCGAAATCAAAGTCGGCGAGAAAGTGATTCTCAAGGTCGAGGCCTCGCGTCGCCGCCCGATCGAAGCCCATCACACTGCCACGCACCTGCTGCATTGGGCGCTCCACGAAGTCGTCTCGAAGGACGCCGCGCAGCAAGGCTCTTCCGTCGATGAGAACCGCCTGCGCTTCGACTTCAACAGCGCCGCTGTCACTCCGGAGCAACTCGCGGCGATGGAGGAAAAGGTCAACGCCGCCATCAAGGCCAACGATTCGGTTTCTTGGACCGAAGTAAAACATGCCGATATCAAGGGCCGCGCCGACATCATGCAGTTCTTTGGCGACAAGTACGGCGATGTCGTCCGCGTCGTGCAGATCGGCGGCAAGGCGCACGAGCTCAACGGTTACTCGCAGGAACTCTGCGGCGGCACGCATGTCCGCAACACCGGCGCCATCGGCCTTTTCAAAATCAAATCCGAAGGCGCCATCGCATCCGGCGTTCGCCGCATCGAGGCGGTCTGCGGTGATGCGGCATGGGCGCACCTCAACGAATCGGTCGAGAAATGGGATCAGGAACTCAAAGCCGCTCGCGCGAAGCTCGCCGCCGCCAATGAGAAACTCGCCACGCTTGGTGAAGCCGCGGTGACCGTGAACGACTTCCCGCACATCATGGCCGCGATGCTCGCCGAACGCGCCGACATCACACAGATCAACGCCACTTTCGCCCACGGTCAACGCACGCTCGAGGAAACCCAGCAGGCCGCGATCGAAGCGGAAAAGCGCATCAAAAAAATCCAATCGTCGCAAGCCGCCCGACTCGCCGACGAAGCACTCGCCGAACTCATCGCCAAAGGCGAGCCGATCATCGTTTCCTTTGAGTCCGATGCCTCCTTGCTTCAGGAACTTCAAAACGGCCTCAAGAAAAAGAATTTCTCCAAAGCCGCGTTGCTCGTCGTCGATGATGGCGAAAAGCTCCACCTTGCCACCCACTGCGGCGCCGACGCGATTGCCGCCGGCCTCAAAGCCGGTGATCTACTCCGCGACCTCGCCGCCATCGCCGGCGGCAAAGGTGGCGGCAAGCCGGATCAGGCACGTGGCGCCGCACCAGATCGCGAGAAGCTGCCAGAAATCAAGGCGAAGGCGGGAGAGCTACTAAGGTCTTAGTAGAAAAAATCACTTGGCCCGTGCATCGAGCAAGCCTGCGGCATACGCCTGGAAAACTCGGCGGATTTCGTCGCGCACACGGCGGAAAACAGCCATCTGCTCTTCCTCGGTGCCAACAGCGTGTGCCGGATCATCAAAGCCCCAATGATGTCGGTTCAGTTGACCCGGAAAAATCGGGCAAGCTTGATCCGCATTGCCACACACTGTGATCACGGTCGCAACTTGATCATTAAGAAACTCGTCGAGGTGCTTTGAGCGGTGATGGCTGATGTCGATTCCGATTTCGGCCATCGCCTTGATGGCGAGCGGGTGCACATATCCGGCAGGCTTTGATCCGGCGCTTTCGACCCGAAATTTTTCGCCCAACACAGCCTGCAGAATTCCTTCGGCGAGGTGGGATCGGCAACTGTTACCGGTGCAAAGAATGAGAATGGCAGGTGGTTTCATGCATTTTTTTAGTTAAATTTTCAGCAGCAGCCGCTTGGACCGCAACAGGAGGAGGACCCGCCAATCGATGGCAGGCGATCAATCGATGGCAAACCGCACAACTCCGGAGCAAGGCACTCGGTGTGTTTGTTGGCAAGACGTAGGACGACCGCATCGTCATTCAGATCGAAGCCGTCGATGGTGTACTGCGAAATCACACGGTCCTCATACTCAATCTCAACGGGCACGCTGTCATCGGGCAGCAGGGCTTTGCCTTTCTCTAGGATGCCGGCCATCTTGCCGGTCTCAATGCGGTGGTTGTAATCCTCGCCCACCCACACCTGCAGCTGGCAGGTCTCGCGCTTGCGCAGCGTGCCACCGCAATCGATGAAGGTCTTGCTGACGGCACCAATCTCGGTGATGTGAAACGACACCGGCACCGCCGATCCGTCCGGCAAGGCCAGCCGGAAATAATGCTCCGAATGCTTTGAAAGCAGTGATTTTAGTTCGGCAAAGGTCATGAATGTACGATGTTTTTTCTGGTTTTGGCCAACTTCACCGGCCCAGGGCAGCAGCTGCTTTCCCGCCGCGCCATCCGAAGTTCCGCCCGCTTCACATCCGCCGAACGAACCGACGGAAAACTCTTCGCAAGCACCTTCAGCAAAGGCAGATGGGCCCGTGCAATTCGAAAATAAGTCCACTTCCCGCAGGTCTCACTCTCAAGCAGACCCGCTTTGCGGACAATCTGCACATGACTCGAAACCGAAGATTGGGGCATTTCCAGAATGTCCGCCAACTCGCAGACGCACAACGCCCGATCGCTCACTAGGCGGACAATCCGCCAGCGCGTCTCGTCGGCCAGCGCACGAAAAAATGCATGGGGCTCACTCATGACGAGATTTATCGTCACGATATTTCACGATTTGTCGAATTCAAAATCACCTTTCAAATGAAATTTTAATCCAATTTTCGCAGCTCCTTTTGTGGGCAATAAAAAAACCCAACGGTTTCCCGTCGGGTTTTATTGGAGGAATGGAATGACGATCCCGGTTCTACCAGACGCTTTGTTTCACATAAATCACATCGAATGGCCTCACGTAAAACGGGCTGCTTTGTGCCGCAGTGAGCGCATCATTCATGTTGAGCACATAGCGCATGCTCCGGCCATTCTGGTTGCGCACCAGGACTACCTGCTTCGGATTGGCCATGCGTGTGAAACCACCCGTCTCCATCACCGCCTCAAGCGCGGTCATCGGCCGATCAAGTGGAATTCGTCCAGGCCGCAACACTTCACCGGAAACATATACGCCAGCCGCAGCATTCTCGAGCGACACTTGAACATTCGCATCTTGCAGATGCGGTTGGTAAAGTGCGGTCAAATACGACTGCAGACCGGCAATCGTTTGCCCAGCCGCCAGCACGTCACCAACCGTCGGCAAACTGACCCGGCCGTTGGCAGGAATTTTTTGGCGCGTGTCCATTTCCGGCGCACCTCGGAATGAAACCTTGATCTCATCTCCCGCCGAAAGGACGCCGCCAAAACCGGCGACCCTCGCTTCTGCCGGAACCGCAGCCGATCCGCCGCCATTCGTGCATCCAATCATGCCGGCGACCATGGTCAGCACCGACAAACCTCCAACGATCAGGCAACATGTCCGCCTGCCGACACTAATATCTCTTTTTGTCTTCATGTTGTTCATATGTTTTTTCTCGATCATCAAATTCAAAAAATTCGGCCGCAACACACCTTGTAATGGCTGTGCGACCACCGGTCAGATCCCCCACTCAAGGTGGTCGATCCAGTCCTCCGGCAACGGAGCATTCTCAACCCGGCTTGCAATGCGCCCCTCCCACTGCGGATTAAACAAAGTGCTCGTGCCGTAAACCATGATCAGATCCTCAGCTCCAATGCTGCGGATTGCATGCCCCACGCCCGGAGGAATCACCACGCCGCCGGTATCGGGACCACTGCGCATGTCGCCGGAGATGATCAGGCGCATCACGCGTCGCCGCATACCCTCCCTCTCATCCACCAGAATCATCTCGCAAATTCCCGTCAGGAAAAACATCACATCCCATTGTTCGAGATGATAAGGACGGCGCGAATAATCCTCGGCGTTCGCGACATACAAATCGTTGAACCACTCACCAGGGGAGACATCGTCTGGCAAATACGGTGGATGAATGTGAAAACCTTTCGCACTGTCGCGATGCATCATCGCCGATGCCCATTGCCGGGGAAGCAGGCCTATCCTTGAAAGCACCCCGTCATCAAGCCGCGCCAACTCGGCAAAATGCCCTCTGCCCTTTTGCGGGTACACCCTTCTCGGAAAAACCTCCACGCCCGGGATCCAACAATCATTCAGCTCGGCCCTGGCCGAAATCGCGTCGGACACACCGATGCCGTCCCCAGCCACCCGGCTGGCAAGCGCTGCATTGGCGTAATTTCTCGTCTCCAACCGCAACTTCGCTTGGGAGCGCAAGCCCCTCCACTGGTTTTGAATCACGCTGTTCATCAATTGTTGGATATTGGTCTGGATTACAAGGTCTCAAGGTAGTCGCCATACGGTGTGCCCTGATACTTCGCCAGCGCATCACCGAGTCTGCTGCGATCGATCCTACCTTGGGACAGCGCGATCTCTTCCGGGCATGCGATCTTGAAACCGTCGCGCTGCTGTATCTGTTGCACGAAACGCGTGGCATCCGCCAACGCATCGGGGACGCCGGTATCAAACCACACGATGCTCTCGTCGAGGATCTCAACCCGCAACTCACCGCGCTCAAGGTACAGGCGGTTGAGGTCGGTGATCTCTAGTTCGCCACGCGGCGATGGCTCCAGCATCTTGGCGTAATCAACCACCTTGTGGTCGAAAAAATATATTCCCGGCACAGCAAAGTTCGACTTCGGATACTCGGGTTTTTCCTCAAGCGAAAGTGCCACACCGTCGCCGTCAAAATCAATCACGCCATACCGCTCTGGATATTCGACACGACAACCGAAAATTGTCGCTCCCTCACTCCGCTCCGACACCGCCAGCAACAAATCCGCAAGCCCATCACCATGAAACAGGTTGTCGCCAAGCACCAAGCATACCGGATCACCATCAATGAATTCCTCACCAATCAAAAAAGCCTGCGCCAAACCATCGGGCCGCTCCTGCTCGGCGTAATAAATATCCAGCCCCCATTGAGAACCATCACCCAACAACCTCGAAAAAAGACCGATATCCTCAGGGTTAACGATCACAAGAATGTCGCGAACCCCGGCAAGCATCAACGCTGCGAGAGGATAATAAATCATTGGCTTGTCATAAACCGGCACCAGCTGCTTGCAGACGGAATGGGTGATTGGAAAAAGCCTACTGCCAGTTCCACCCGCCAGAATGATCCCTTTTCGTAGCGAGTGCTTCGCCACCGGAAGGCCTATTCCGTCGGTGAGAATGTCCTGAATCATGCCTCCACACCCCGCAATCCCAAGCGCTGACCGACATATCTGCAGTGCTCAATTTCACCAATCCAATCCTCATGTTCGAGATACCATTGCATGGTTGCACGAAGGCCATCGTGAAATTTCGTCTTCGCACACCATCCGAGTTCGTTCTCGATGCGTGACGAGTCGATCGCATAGCGTCGGTCATGGCCCGGACGATCCTCCACAAACCGGATGAGATCGTGGCTGATCGTCTTGCCACCGGAAGGAACCAACTCACGCGCCGCCTCAATGATCTCATGCACGACCTCGAGATTGCTTTTCTCGCACCTCCCGCCGATCAGATAGTCCCGCCCGGGCACTCCCTTGTAAAGCGCCAAGCACAATGCGCTGCAATGATCCGACACATGGATCCAATCACGCACATTGCCGCCGTCGCCATACACGGGCAACTCTTCACCACGCAGAACTTTGCGAATCATCAGTGGAATCAGTTTTTCCGGAAATTGGTACGGGCCATAGTTGTTCGAGCAATGCGTGGTAATCACTGGCAGGCCGAAGCTTTGGTGATAGGCGCGCGCCATGTGATCCGCTGCAGCCTTGCTCGCACTGTAGGGGCTATTGGGCGCAAAGGGTGAATTCTCACGGAACGGGGCATCGCTCGGTTCCAGTGATCCGTAGACCTCGTCGGTCGACACATTCAGGAAAATTCCCGATACACCATCCGCCATCGAACACATCCGTCCATCTCGCCGAACACTTTCCTCAAGGTAACGGTGAAACGACTCAAGCAGACGCTGGGTCCCAAGTACATTGGTCGTGATGAAATCCGCCGCATCGTCAAGCGATCGATCGACATGCGATTCGGCCGCGAGATGCACCACTGCATCAATCCGATGCTCCCGTAACAACTTTCCGACCAGCTCGCTGTTTCCAATATCACCCTCCACGAACACATGCCTCGAATCCTTTTTAATGTCTCCGAGGTTGGATAAATTTCCAGCGTAAGTCAGTTTGTCGAGGTTCACCAACGCATCAACGACAAAGCCCATCTTACCCGGCGTGCTGCCGAGCAATTGCCTGACGAAATTCGAACCAATGAATCCGGCGCCGCCGGTGACGAGTATTCTCATGAGTACAAATGGTTGGATGAACGTGGGGGCCCCGTGCGCTGTCACGGATCAAACCCACGACAAATCATTAAACTCGGAACTCCCCGCTTTGAATCACGAAATGACGTAATGCCTCGTCCCACGTGCGAGGTTTGATCCCCGTAAGCGCGGAAAATCGCTCCGTGCACAGCGCGGATCGAAGTGGCCGCGACGCGATGAAGGCCTCGACTTCCGCCAATGGGACCCCGGCGATCCCGTGCGCAAGGTTGGAAATGCCGTGGATTCCGGCATATTCCACACAGGCCTCCCCCCATTGCTGCCATGTGCATGGGTTCTCGTTGCACAAATGCATCACGCCCGAGGCCGGCCCCTGCAATCCGCCAAAAACTAAAGCGATCAACCACTCGACCAGATCCGGGGTATAGGTCGGTCGTGCCACTTTGTCGAAGGGCAAAGTCGGACGCTCGCAAGTCATTGCCTGCCGGACAATCCACTCAGGAAATCCGGGCTTGGACGGACCAAACAACCACGAAACTCGCGCCACAAGATTTCCGGCCGACGCCTCAAGCACCCTCCGTTCGCCATCATACTTGCTATGACCATAAACACTGATCGGCATCGGTGCATCCGACTCGAGATACGGATCAGCCTTCAATCCATCAAAAACCATATCAGTACTGATGTAGGTAACATGTGCCGATTTTTCTGCGGAAATTTTTGCAATGATGCCGGCCGCCTCGGCGTTGATCAGATACGCTTCGCGCGGATGCGTTTCGCAGTAGTCGACATCGGTCAACGCCGCTGTAAGGAATAGAAAGTCGTAATCAACGGAAACAAGCGCACGTTCGATCGATCCGGCATTCGCGAGATCGATCGAGCTGCGGTCGAGCCCTAAAACGCTCTGACCATCAGCAAGTTTTGCAGCAAGCAGCGAACCAAGTCTGCCGCCGGATCCAACCACCACTACCGTCGGGTCGCGATCGACCAGCTCACGCCGGAAATTTTCATCAAACCACATGATTAACAGGTTGCATGCACCATTTTCTTGAAAACCAGAAATGCGAAATCGGATAGGCTGCAATCACCAAAAGATTTCGCATGAGACACTTCATTCCACCCCACATTCCAAGCCCACCATACGCATGCGAAATTGCCGCGTCACGGCAACCGAGTGCACAGGCGATCTCCGCAAGCCTCGATGAAAAGTATGCCATGTTGCGTTTTACAAATCGCGCTGAAACACCGTCGATTTTCAAAAGCTTGCGATAGGCATGAACCTGCACGCGCAGATAACAGTCATATCGCTTGTATGCCGCCTCAGCGTTCATGTCGTCGGATAGGCCGGGTTCGAAGCGCCGGCGCTGAATGCACACCAGCGGTTGTTTGATCACGACAAAGCCATACGACAGAATGGTCTGATAGATCAGCTTGGTGTCCTCCGCCACATGCAGCGTCTCATCAAACGGGGCCTTTTGATGCAAACAGGATTTGCGGATCAGCATCGACTGGACAAACGGATGTCGGTGATAAAGAAAAATCGAACAATCCCCACGCGGATAATGCCTTATCTCAGCCTCGCTGGTGCTGGAATTCATTAATGGCAAGTCGTCGAGGGCAAGCCCGTCTTCGTCGACACTCATGCAAAAGCAAACATCTGCACTCGTCTTATGAAGCGCATCCATCTGTTGACTGATCTTTGACGGTTGCCACAAATCATCCGAATCAAGAAATGCAAGCCATTGTCCCCGCGCCTCGCGAATCCCACGGTTCCTCGCCGCTGAGACTCCGTGATTTTTGGTTTTGATGTAACGGATCTTATTTCCAAACCGGCCAAGCATTTGCTGAGTGTCGTCGTTTGAACCATCGTCGACCACAATCACCTCGCATTCCATCCAGGTCTGATCGAGCACACTGCGCACAGCCTCCACGACTTGTTTGGACCGGTTGTAGGTGGGAATCACAACGCTTACGAGGCGATCGTTCAACGGCTCATTCATCAGGGCATGCCCTCGATTGCAATAATCCATTTTTTTCGTACATTCTCGTTCGTTTCGATTCGTTCAAATGCCCCGCCACCGTGGCGAGTTCAAAGACCAATCGCATCTCGTTTTCATCACACCCATCAGCATCAGAATTTTGGGGATTCAAAATGCGCCACAACTTCAGCGTCGTCACCGCGCGTGCCAACTTGAGTCTTCCAAATCGGCACCGCCAGTGCTCCCAGTGATGGCCCACATACGCTTGGGACAAGCCACGACTCCATGCGGCATCCAGCCAAGCGCTTCTGGTAAGGCGAGTTTGATCCGGATGATGTTCCACACTCACATCCAATCGGTCTGCGATGCGATAACCCGCACGCAACAATTGCGAGGAAAACAAAACATCGTCGCAATACCCCAAACCACCCGGGCCCAAATGGGGATCATAATTCGGAACCTTGTCGAGCACATGCCGCGCAATCGCCATATTCGCGCCAACATATGACTGCGGATCACTGCGTTTGAGCCAAAGGGTCTCTGCCAACCAAGAGCGATGCATTGGCGTCATCCACGACCGCAAGAGTTCCGGCGCCAGAACCACACCGCCCGCGACCGCATCCGCATGACCATCCGTAATCGGCTCGATCATTCGGCCAATCCAGTCCGGCCCAAACCTCACATCGTCATCAGCGGAAAGAATGACTTCTCCCCTTGCCTCACCAAAAGCACGGTTCATGCCGCAACTCTTGCCCCTCTTCTCCTCCAAAACATGCCGCGCAATGATTCTAGGGCTGCGGAATTCGTCCACCACATTCGCAGTTTCATCATCGGAGCCATTGTCGATGACCAGCAACTCGCAATCCAAACCCTCCGGCACGATCACCTGCTTCAACGACTCGAGTGTCGCACGGAGTTGTGAAGCTCTGTTGCGTGTCACAATGACAATGCTTGCCCTCATGATGAAAAAATTCGCAACCCACTTCTAGGCCGCAACCAACTTGCCAAGTTTTGTCACAAAATCTCCCACCGGATCCTGCGGAATCGTGCTTTTCAATCTCTCTCTTGAGGCTTTTCCCATTTTCGACCAATCGCCACGCACCTGCCACGCACGCTCAAGCGCCGCATCGAGATGGCGGATCGTTGGCGCCTCCGCAATGAAGCCATCAACCCCGTCGCGCACATGCTCGGAAATGCCGGCAACATCCGTTGCCACCACAATCCGACCACATAGCTGTGCCTCCACAATCGCCAGCGGCAGTCCTTCATAGCGGGATGCCATGAGTAAACCGTGATGATGCTCCCATATCCCACGCACATCGTCTGTTTGGCCAATGAAATTCACATTTGCCGCGCCACACATCTTCGCCATTCGCTCGAGATTGTTAAGATACGGCCCAGTGCCATGAAAGTTCACTTCTACATCACGTCCCTTCCATTTTCGCATGGCCATCAACTGCAGCACGAGATCTTGTCCCTTGGCACGCGGATCCAACCGTCCCACACAGGCAAAGCGCACAGGGCCACCCGCATCCAGATCGGCCAACTCAAACTCATGCGCGACATTCCACGGGTTAGAAATCACCTCGGCATTGACCAATTCCATTCCGCATTGCAACTCCATCAATCGCAGATTCGCATTTGAAACGAAATAGACGGACTCCGCTGCCTCCAGCCCATTCCGCAGATCACAGGCCCATGAATCAAGTGGCCACCATGATTCATCGTGAGCGTGTACAACTACAGCGTACCGGTGGCCCGCTTCGCGGCACGCATTCATCCATGACAAACCCTCCCATGGCCCGCCTTGCGAAATGACGACAAGATCAGGCTGAAATGACTTGAGCCAGTGCAATGTTCCAGAATCGACATCGCGCGGTAAATTCCGTGAAAAAATCCGTTCGGTCAATCGGCGCAACAAGGGCTTATGCAACGCTCGGAAATTCATTCGTGCACCGCATGCCTCAAGGTTTTCAATGGCCGGATGCCGCTGATCCCACTTCGCTACCGAACATGCGACCGCGTGCCCAAGGCCACGCATTCGCATGGCCGATCGGCTCCACAACTCTTCACTGCCGCCCCACGGAAGGCCGGACATGGTGGAAACAAATGCCGTTTTCATCATCAACTACCAAACCGAATAACTATATATCTCGCGCTGAAGGTTTCGCACATGGCGCTGCGGGTAAATTCCCAGCAGCCCAGCGGCTACCGCCCTTGCTGCCAGCGCCGAAGCAATGCGCTTGGGGCCTAAATCCGGCCTCATGCCCCTCAACACAAGCGGAAGCCAGATGTCCCGCAATATCTCGGGTAAGAAGAAACAGCACTTTGTATAGCGATGGAAGATGGTAACGATCTCATCAATAATTGCCTCACTCCCGATCATCGATTTGTTGGCACCGGTATAGCGGTAATGACTAAGCACCTCATCGCTGCGATGCCAATTTTTCCGATGTTTCACGAAATGACACCACAACTCACGGTCCATGCAGTAGTGGATGTCTTCATCAACAAGAAAATTCCTATCCACCGCCGACCTCCGGTAAAAACAACTCGGTTGCCAAATTCCATCCGAATACGGGTGTCTTTCCCATTCAGGCCCGGCTACCGCCGTATCGACCACCCTGCCATGCTCATTATCGTATTGCAGGCGGCACGCACCCGCCAACACATCTAGAGCCGTATCATCTGCTAATAAAAGCGCAACTTTCCAAAGGGCGCCAGGCCTCAACAGATCATCACTGCAAAGCCAGTTGACTATATCACCACCCGCTATGCGAAATCCTTGGTTGATCGCATCGGACTGGCCATTGTCCTCTTTACTGCACCAATATGAAATCCATCGGGAATACTTGTGGATGATATCGACTGATCCGTCCGTACTCGCACCGTCAATAATGATGTATTCCAAATTCGGATACCCCTGCAGCAGCACCGAACGGATCGTTTCCTCAAGGTAAGTGGCTTGGTTGAAACTCGGCGTTATAATGCTAATCTTTGGCAACACGCTTTCCGTGTCATGGAACGCGTTTGAATCGTCGTCCGCCACGGTCCATGGCCACCCTTCGCGGTCGGGCGGAGGCGGCGGCAATTCATCCAACTTCATGGCAAAAGGTGCGGCTCCCAAAATCCGCGATCGTAACGGGTCCACGCATGGCACCCGAATGGCATCCGACCACTATTCATGCGAAAACATTTCCTTGGCTCGACTTCGAATGCAAAGCGCATGCCCTCCTCAAACCGCGCAACCCGAAACTCTGGCAGATAGTACTTTGCCATATCCGACCAGAAGATGTCGTTGTTGCGGTTGTTGAGCGCCGGATCCATGGACTGCCTCCACTCATTGATCAACCTTCTGAGAATTTTTGATTTCGGGAAAAAAACCGCCAAACATTCCATCCAACGAACCACGAATTCCGGCGTCCACATCACATGCCAATCAACAAAACGACTCCCCCTGATGTATCGATGCCGTGCCTTCAATGCGTCTAGCGCCTTGGCTACCCTCAAAAGTGCGAAACCACCATTGCCAACCCTTGGCCTATCAACCCACGGGCTGTCATCACATCTGAACCAGGGCGCCCCAATGTAATCATGATCTTTACCACACCACTCGGCGAGCTCGTCGGAAAAGACAAGACTGTCAAGATGGTAGAACATGATGTGATCATACTTTTTAAATTTTTTGTAAAATCCCTTTGTCAACAACAGCAACCCATGCGCACCGGCAGAGCCGAAATATCTGGGCCTGAAGCGTTTAGTCCTCAGTCCTTCAATGTGACAACGCCTCCACCAAGGCGCTATCAGATACATGTCGTATTCCCTAAGATAATGCAAAAGATGCCTCAAGGAAACCTGCTCCTGCTCTGTTAGTCGATCATGCCCAGGCCATGGAACCACGATCGCCACATTTGGTTTCGATGAAGTCATGAGATACGCCGCACATGATTAGAAATCAACGGGCAATCAATGGCCATGCGAGATCTCGCTCGCTGATCATGCCTGCAGGCAATGGCCATTTGATTCCGATTGCGGGATCGTCATAGCGAATCCCTCTTTCATGCCCTCTTTGATAAGCGCCATCCATCAGGTATAACATGTCTGCTTCGTCAGTGAGGGCTTGGTGACCGTGTGCCACGCCGTCCGGAATGCAGATCGCGATTCCATTATGTTCGCTGATTTCAAACGCGAGATACCGACCATGTGTCGGAGAGCCCCTCCTCATGTCGACAATCACATCCCAAACCGCACCACGCACGCATCGGACGACCTTGGATTCGTTTATCATTTCATCCTGATAATGCATCCCACGGATCGTCCCGATGCCGATACTTCTCGAAAGATTGACCTGCGTAATCGAAAACGGAATTCCTTTTGCCTCGAACTCAGCAATACAGAATGCCCTTGCAAAATAGCCGCGCGGGTCTTCATTTCTCTCGAGTTCAACAAAATGAACACCGTCGATGGACGTTTTTGCAAATGTCATTGGTGTGAAAATATGCCTAAAGTTTCAATCTGCTCATGAACAACCAACATAAGCTCAGGGTTGCCGTCATCGGCGCAGGAAATTTCGCCGAAATCTGCCACATACCCGGAATCATATCGCATCCACAGGCGGAAGTTCGTGCGGTTTATGCAAGAAACAAGGATGCCGCGCGTAAACTTGCCGCAAAGTTCTCCATTCCAATCGCCACCGATAATCTCGAATCAATTTGCACCGATCCCGAAATCGATGCCGTCACCATTGCCAGCGCAAATGCCGCGCATGCCGACCAAGCCATCATGGCACTCGAACATGGCAAACATGTCTTTTGTGAAAAGCCGCTGGCGATGAATGACGATGAAGCCATGCGCATGCTCGAAGCCGCTGAAAGAAGCGGTAAGGTCCACCAAGTCGCTTTCACATTCCGCTACAACTACGGCGTCCGCGAACTTCGCCGCCTCATTGCCGCCGGAGAGATCGGCGAGCCCTTTTTCACACGCATTCAATACGACCGATGGGACGGTCTCATGGCGGACAGCAGGGCAAGCTGGAGAGACCGCAAGGATGTCGCGGGCGCAGGGCTTCTCTTCGATCTCGGCTCTCATTTGTTCGACATTCAACGCCATGTTCTGGGCCCGCTTGATTCGGTGATCGGCTACACTCACACTGTTTCGCGCAAACTTCCCCACCGTGACACCGGCGAAATGATCGATGTCGAAACCGACGACATCGTGAACGCGTGGACACGCAATAACCACGGACTCCGCGGGCAGTTTTTCATCAGTCGCGTTACCCCACCCTTTGCCGAACTCGGCTATCTCGAAGTGATCGGCAATAAAGGCGCGCTCAAGGCGGCACTTAGCCGGGGTGGTGTCGACTTTCTCAAATTCTCCACACCCGAATCACCGGAATGGAATAATGTCCCACTACCTCAGGAGGCATACGACGGGAAAACCCATGCACTCGACCTGATGATGCACGGATTTATCGACGCGTGCCTCAAAGGTGAAATTAACCATGATCTTGATGCCAGCTTTCACGATGGCTGCGCAGCGCAGTTTGCGATGTCTGCGCTGATCCGTTCACAATCGAGCAATTGCTGGGAAAAAATCCGCTTCATGCGATAAACATCAATCCCGCAACTCGCGCATAAGTCCCGCTTTCACAAGGCGTTGCGAGGCATCATGAATTTGGGTGAAATCGATGCCGGATTTCTCCGCTATACTCAACAGATCATTCGATCCATCAGACAGATTCAAAACCCATAACAGCGCCATTTCTGTCGATCGGCCTGTTCGGACTCCTCCAGTGGTACCGTAAAGTCCGTATTTTCCAAGCTGTGGCTCGGCCATCGGCTTGAGATTGAGATATCGCATGTTCCGATCAACAATAAACAATATTTTTTCAAGTTTTTCGAGTGTGTCCCTCAGAGCCTCCGCAGTAATGAACGACATGTCATCTGCACTCGTATGGTACTCGGGGAAACTTCCATAGGAACTGCGGCTCAGACAACCAACCGCGAGATTGATGCCCGGTGAACCATACTGTCTTTCATCATATCCATAGGGCATAAATTCCTTTATTTCTGCACTCGGGCACTCACCATTGAATACCGACTCAACCGCGCGATCGACGATGGAATTCCCATGCCTCGTTTTTTTATATGTCAGCGGCCCCGGGTCGCCAACGCACGCAAGAACAAGACCCCCGGAAATTTTAGGAATCAATGCCTGGTTCCTAGCCAACCACGCAATTGATCCAATTGTTCCCGGAAGAAACAAAAAACGGTAGGATTGCCGCAATGGCCGATCAATCAGATGACTAGCAATCTCTGCTGCAATCACCATTCCGGAGAGGTTATCGTTGGCCATCGAGGGATGGCAGCAATGGCAGGAAATAAGAAACTCTTCATCGCTGCTTCCAGGAATCAGAAGCTCACCATAATTGAGCTCACCATCCACAAGATCCGTATCCACCAACACTTCGTATTCCTCATCCTTCAGCTGTCCCAAAAGCCGATGCGGCAAACAAAAGCCCCAGTCATCCTTGTAATAACTGGTTCGGTAGGGAATCGCGTCAGGGAGTTCGGGCTTTGAATGCAAATGCGGCATCAGCTCAGCCAAACTCATTCGGGCGCGCACCGGCCCGCTGTAGCCTACCAAGTGTAGGTTGTGATTTCGGAAATTTACAACATCTTCGCCATGCTTATCGCGAATCCATGCCTGCCTCACCACCCATTCCTGGGGAATCGTCCAGTCAAATGCTTGAGTACCACTTGGTAGTCCGTGAATCGCAATCGGAATCTGCTCACCAATCAGTCGCAACGACTCGCGTAGCCCATCTCCCGTGATGCTTCGGCATATTGGAAACAGTTGCTCCGCAAACGCGTGCATGCGTGATCCGGGATCATCCATGGGGTTCTCTCGTGGCAATCACTCAGCTTAGCACCTTCACGCTTGGAATCGGCACGACAAAGCGCCCACCCCATTCGCGAATGCCATCCATTTCCCTGCAAATCTCGTCGCTGATGTTCCACGGCAAGATCATGACATAGTCCGGACGCGTTTCAAAAATCCTCGATGGCGGATGAATGGCAACATTCGCACCAGGCATGTAGCGGTCCTGCTTGTGAGGACTTTTATCGACGACATAATCTACCATATCGGATCCAAGTCCGCAGTAATTCATGAGAGTCACACCTTTGGCGGCAGCACCGTAACACACCACCGATTCTCCCCGTTCGTTCGCACCAAGCAAGAAACCAAGCAGCTCACGCTTGACCGCTTTCATTCTCTCAGAGAACGCGCGATATGTGACCATATCCGCAAGCCCGAATTCAGTTTCCCGATTCCTCAGATCCTCAACGCGGCCGGTAGGATGCACTCGATCAGATTCATATCCGGCATGTTTACCGAAAATTCGCAACGATCCGCCATGCGTTGCAAGCTCCTCGACATCAAACAATTCAAGTCCATATCGGGTGAAAATTCTTTCAACACAAAGCAAGGAAAAGTACGAAAAGTGTTCGTGATAAACGGTATCAAACTGGTTCCCCTCGATGAGGCGCATGAGATGGGGGAACTCAAATGTGAATATGCCATCCGGTTTGAGCGCAATTTTCACACCCCGCACAAAATCCCTGATATCCGGAACATGGGCTAACACATTGTTGCCGATGAGCAAATCAGCAGAATGTCCCTCAGCATGTAGCATCCTTGCAGTTTGCGAACCGAAAAACCTTACTAAGCTCTCGATGCCCTTTTCTTCACTCGCGTATTTTGCAATGTTAGCCGCAGGCTCAATTCCCAACACCGGTATGTCTCGCGCCGCGAAATGCTGCAGCAGATAGCCGTCGTTGCTTGCCACCTCGAGTACGAGGCTGTTATGATCAAAGCCAAATCGATCGATCATCATCTCAGCATATCTTTTTGCATGCTCAACCCAACCGCTCGAAAAGCTGCTGAAATAAGCATAATCGCTGAATATCGCCTCCGGCGACTCAAACTCCTCAAGCTGCGCTAGCAAGCAACTTTCACACACCCAGACCTTTAGGGGGTAGACCTTTTCACCCTCGGCCAGACTCTCACCACTGGGGTAAGAATTTGCCAGTGGCGACATTCCCAAGTCACACATGAGGTGGCTTAGCGGCTCGTCACAATACCTGCATTTTGCGGTTTTAGTCATGATTGATTCTATCGTATTTCAGTTCGCTGCACTGGATGTGCCCGTCCAGTAAAACGACCCGTCGATTTGGCCGGTTTTGATTAAAAAACTGAGCTGCTTGAGTCTCGTGAACGCACGATTTTCAAAATCATCACGACTTAAATCCAGTTTCCTAAACAATTCGTGAAACTGATTTATTCCTGACTGAAGGTCCCACCGGCATCTGAACGCAGGAAGATGTTTGGCTAACTTGTCAAACATCACCCTATAACTGCGCCTGTCGTCGGAGCCTTGGCCATACTCAACCTCGCAGCCTTCAAAGCAATTGGCGACTGCATCTGCTATTTCACTCACCCGGTGGTTGAGCTCGTTGCTTCCAATATTGATCACCTCTCCGTGAATTGCCTCCACCGGTGCCTCAAGCGCGCAGATAATCGCGCGACCGATGTCGGATGCATGAACCAACGGCCTCCAAGGGCTTCCGTCGCTGCTCATCTTGATACACCCCGTGGTCCAAGCCAATCCGCAGAGGTTGTTGACGACCAGGTCAAAACGCTGTCTAGGCGATGCGCCAAATGCGGTTGAGTTGCGAAAGCATACCGGGGAAAAGTGCGTCCCTGCCATCGCGAGTATGTCGCGCTCACACAATGTCTTGCACAGCGCATATGCGGTCTGCGGATTTGGCGCTGTCGCCTCATCAACAGGCTCATCGCCATCGGCCGCGCCATATACCGAACAGGAAGACATGTAAATGAACCTTTTAACACCGGCTTTTTTCGCCAACTCAGCAAGACGCACCGAGCCTCGATGGTTGATCTCACGGGTGATTCCAGGCGCAAGCTCTCCGGCTGGGTCATTGGAGAGTTCTGCCATGTGCACCATTGCGTCGTATCCGGCGACATCTCTAGCTTCGATCGACCGAATGTCGCGGGTGATGGTTTGAACCTGATCCGATCCAGCCTCGTAGAGCCAACCCGACCTGTAAAATCCCACATCAACTCCGGTGACTCCGTGCCCTTCTTCAAGCAACATCGGCACAAGCAATGATCCCAAATATCCGTCCGTTCCGGTGACTAGTATTTTCATGATTAAAAATTTCAGGATGCCATCGCTTTGTGCGCCAAATGACGCCCAATGGCCAGTGATGCGGTCGCCGCCGGGGATGGCGCGTTGATCACATTCAAATAACCCGGGCCTTGATCGATGAGGAAATCGTCGACAAGACGTCCATCGCTGAAAACCGCCTGCGCCCTCACACCTGACACACAGGGAACAAGGTCGTCTGGACCGATCTCCGGTATCATTTCGCGAAGGCTGTTGACGAAATAACTTTTGATTAGCGAACGCCGCATCTCGGCAAGCCCGCTAGCAAGGTGATCGGCCGCCATTTTCCAAAAACCACCATAGGCAAGTGTGCTAATAAGATCCCCTGCAGAGACGTCGGACTTGAGATAACCCTCACGCTTGAATGCAAGCACCGCATTCGGACCTGCATGAACGCCACCGTCGACCGTTTTGCTGAAGTGAACCCCAAGAAATGGCAGCTTTTCATTGGGAACGGGATAAATCAGATTGCTCACCAAGTGCGACTTTTGCGGCACCAGACGGTAGTACTCACCACGAAAGGGTATGATGCGCGCGGATGGTGGCCGCCCATTCATGACGCCTACCCTGTCGCTGTGAAGACCCGCACAATTGATGACAAATCGTGACGGAAACACTTCCCTTTGTGTCTCAATGAACCGCATGCCGCCGGAATCCACGATGTTCATAACATTCTGGTCGAAACATATCGAGCCACCCGCATTGCGGATGTCCTCAATCATCGAGCGACACACATCAGGATAGCTCGTGATGCCCGTCGATCGCACATGAAGTGCCTCGATGCATGAAACATGCGGTTCAATTTCACGCGCTTTTTCGCTGTTTAGCCAATCGACACCGATGCCATTGCAAGTGGCATTATTGTAAAGCCTGCGGAGACCCGATATGTCCTCCTGTCGCGTCGCCACGATCAGCTTTCCGCATTGCTTCATTGGTATGCCTCTATCGATGCAGTACTCTTTCATGGCCTCGGCACCTTCGCGGCAAAACTCGGCTTTCAAGCTACCAGGCTTGTAGTAAATTCCCGAGTGAATCACCCCCGAATTTCGTCCGCTCTGGTGCTTGGCTGGAGCAGCCTCCTTCTCAATCACAACCACCCGACTGTCTGGCGAATTGAGACAAAGCTCACGCGCTGTCGCTAGCCCGACAATCCCGCTTCCAATGATGGCATAATCGTGTGGTTTCATTTTTATCTCAGCCCCAGCACTTCCACGGCTCGTTTCCCTTTGCGGCATATTCCTCAAGTATCATCCTGTCGCGAAGCGTGTCCATCGCGTGCCAAAAACCATCATGCCTCCACGCCATCAACTCACCATCGGCAGCCAACCGCTCGAGCGGCTCACGCTCCCATATCGTCTGTTCACCATCAATGAGATCAAGCACTTCGGGCTCAAGCACAAAGAAACCGCCATTGATCCATGCGCCATCCCCCTTGGGTTTCTCGCGAAAAGCGTCCACTTCATCATTTTCTGCATCGAGTACAAACGCACCAAAACGGCCAGGACTCTGCACCGCCGTCAAGGTCGCAAGCCTGCCATGCATTTTATGAAAGGCGATGCTGCTTGCAACGTCCACGCTTCCGACACCATCGCCATAGGTCATGCAAAAAGTTTGGCCATCCAAGTATGGCGCCACGCGCATGAGACGACCACCAGTCATCGCCGATTCGCCCGTCTCAACACAGGTAACACGCCAGTCTTCCGAATTCGTTCGGTGAATCGTCCGTGTCATGCCACCAAGGTCATAAGTCACATCCGCCGAGTGCAAAATATAGTCATCAAAGTACTCGCGGATCATGCCGCCCTTGTAGCCGCAACAAATGATGAAATCATTGATTCCATGCGAGGCGTATATTTTCATGACATGCCAGAGGATCGGACGACCTCCCACCGTGATCATGGGTTTTGGCCTAATGCTGCTTTCCTCACTGATTCTCGTGCCGAATCCCCCCGCCAGTATGACCGCCTTCATGCTTAGATTGATTGGTTTGGATGTCAGACCGTTACCGCGAGTTCCTCAGGGCAAGCTTTGTAATAGTTGTACTCATTGGGCCTAGGCCGAAAACCTGTCACCTTTGCCGGAACTCCTGCCGCAATCGCATTTTCCGGAATGTCACGAACCACCACAGCACCCGCGCCAATGACTGCACCCGATCCAATTTGCACGCCTTGCAGGACAGTGACGCCATGCCCGATCCAAGCGCCATCCCCGACTATGATGTTGCCTTTGCTGGTGAGTGGCTGATGCATGATTGCTTTGCCTACCGTTACGCCATGGTCATAGCTGTAAAACGCACAACCGGCAGCAATCTCTACATGTCGACCAATCGATATGTTCGAAACGAACGCATGCAGGCGACATCCGGGCTGAATGTGCGTGCCCTCGCCGATTGAAATTTCACCACCTATCCCAGTTTCAAGGCAGCTCTCACCATACAGGTGAACGCGATCCGCGATGCGGACACCTCTACCTTCGGTGTTCTTTGTGATCAACACCCGGTCGCCGATGTAAACATTCCGACCCAGAACGGTTTCATCATTTGCGACTCTGGCCGTCGGCGCGACAAACCCCTTGCAAAAACGATTCGCAAAATGGGACCGGTGGTGAAATGGAAGTGTGCCGATACCGGCAATGCTTGCGGCAAGACGACCTCCCCAACCGATGCCCGATCTCTTCAACCAAAACGAAATCCACCTGCTGTATATCCGCAATATTTCTCGAGATGGCGCCTTGCGTATGATCATGCGGGAATATCTAGTGGCCGAATAAAGGATCACTTTTTGTTATACCTTACGGGGTTTGCTGAAATCTAATTACCAGTTTTGGTAATGTTGTTGTTTAATGTTTTACCGATCACAGATATGCCATCGATGATCAAATCCGTGTTATAAGTTTCAATCAAAGGCAAGATCTCGGACAAGTCCTGGATGGTGATGCGGCTTTTCTTTCCTGCGGCTATGAACATGGCGCCGAAATCCCTCCATGTCGTCCCCTTGGCAAGGGAAGATACATATTCAATCCGTGAGAGAATCATTGCGCCACCTCCATCCGCAACAGATACCTGAAGCACCTGCTTGCGACCGACGGCTTCTGATGCAACCCCCATTTTCATTTTAACGTGATAGATCGCACCTGGAATCGTCACAAATTCTTGGGATACGGCGCCGCCAAAGTCATTGCTTCCAGCACTAAAAATTGCCATTCTTACACCTTCTTTTGGGAAATAGGAAGGCCCTGGGCCAATCTTGGTTCTCGTAAAGCCAACAGGTTGGGCGCCAAGGTTTCCATAAACATCCCAGCCAGTGAGTGCACCGAAGTCCTCTGGCGCTCCGGACTCAAACCCGCCATTGAGCAAAATCGAACCCGAGTCACTTAAATCACTATTCGTCTGGGCCGTAAGGTCTTCCACAGTAAAGAACAAGCATGCAAGCAACCATGACTGATATTTTTTTTTCATAATTTGTAATTCGTGTTTTGGACAGTGAAAAGCTCAAAACCGTACACAACCTGACAG
>CAIVXP010000394.1 GCA_903909905.1 Akkermansiaceae bacterium | reverse complement strand
TTCTCCGACTTGCCCTCGCCCGGCTGCACGATCGTGTGGCGCGTGACGAGTGGCTCGATGCCTGCAACGCCAAGCTCGACCGCCTTTTGTACGATCAAGTCCATCGTCTTGCCCTTGGGAATCGCCTGCGCGAGCGTGATGTGCGGCTGCGGCGGAGCAGGAGAAACGACCTCGGAAAGTTCCAGCGAAACGCGGTCGCGCGAAACTTGCAGCACCTTCGCCGAAGCACGGCGGCCATGACCATCGAAGACCGTGATCACATCGCCCGCCTTGCCACGCAGCACCTGCGAAAGATGCCGCGCCTCGTCGCCGGTGAGCGCAGCAGCATGCCAGTTTTCTGACGGCAGATGAAAGCGGGCCATGGCAATGACTCAATGACTCAAAAGCAGAATTGAAAAGCCGAAACGATGGCTTTGAGCGCCTCAAAAAAGCGATCTTTCTTGTTGCCGCCCCTTATTGCCCTAGATTTTCGTTTATCAATCAACCATTGCCATTGTGAAAACCAAGCATCTTCTCCCTCTTGCAACTGCCGCATCGCTCATCGTCTCGGCTTCGGCCAGCGTCACGATGGACTGGGTTACCGTCGGCAACGCCGGAAATGCGGCGAATGCGAACGGCCTTGGCTCGGTGGCTTATAGCTACCAGATCGGCAAATACGAGGTGACCAACGCTCAGTATGGAGCCTTCCTCAATGCGGCGGCCCAGACCGACAGCTACGGGCTCTACAATTCAAACATGTCGAGCCTTGGCATTGCCCGAAGCGGCAGTTCTGGCAGCTATACCTACAGCGTGACCACGGCATTGGCCAACCGCCCAGTGGAGTATGTTTCCTGGTATGATGCGGCGCGTTTTGCCAACTGGATGATGAATGGCCAAGGAAGCGGTAGCACCGAAACGGGGGCCTACACGCTCAACGGCGCAACCAATGGGCTTATCCTCGCCAATGCCGGAGCTCAAGTGTACATCCCTACCGAAAACGAATGGTACAAGGCGGCGTATTACAATGCGGCGAACCAGACCTACTCGCTGTCTCCAAATGGACAGAACAGCACCATCACCACTGCGGACGCGAATTATGGGTTTAGCGTCGGTTCCGCCACGGATGTTGGTTCCTACACAGGTGATGCAAGTTTTTACGGCACCTTCGACCAAGGTGGCAATGTTTGGGAATGGAACGACGTGGTTAAACAGGGTTGGGCGCGCGGGCGTCGCGGGGGTGGTTGGAACAGCAACGTAGCCTATCTGCTCTCCTCCATCCAAGACGACGGCGCCGATCCCGCGCAAGAGTTCAACTACATCGGCTTCCGTCTCGCTGCAGTCCCTGAGCCAAGTTCCATGCTCCTCACGATGCTGGCAGGCGGCGTGATGTTGATCCGCCGCAAGCGCTGATCGGTGTTTTCTGCTGTGGCGGCATGCGAGCTGGGTGACACCGCGGATGATCGCTGATTCATGAAATAGTTGCTGTCACGTAATTTGTCTTGGTGTTGGTTTCGATTGCCCGCAGGTTTCGGTCTGTCAATCATACACTTCCATCGTGAAAACTAAGCAATTTCTCCCTCTTGCGATCTCTACTTCGCTCATCGCATCAGCTTCGGCCAGCGTCACGATGGACTGGGTCACCATCGGCAACGCTGGTAATGCGGCACATACCACTGGTTATGGAGCGGTCGGCTACTCTTACCAGATCGGCAAGTACGAGGTGACCAACGCCCAGTATGGATCGTTTCTGAATGCAGCGGCCCAGACTGACAACTACGGGCTCTACAATGAAAACATGTCGAGTTATGGCATCAGTCGCAGCGGGAATTCCGGCAACTACACCTACAGCGTGACCACGGTTTTGGCCAATCGTCCGGTGGTCTACGTTTCTTGGTTCGATGCGGCGCGTTTTGCCAACTGGATGATGAATGGCCAAGGAAGCGGCAGCACCGAAATCGGAGCTTACACACTCAACGGCGAAACCAGTGGAATCATCTCAGCGAATGTCGAGGCGCAATTCTATATCCCTACCGAAAACGAATGGTACAAGGCGGCGTATTACAACGCGGCGAGCCAGACCTACTCGCTTTTTCCAAACGGACAGGGCAGCATCACCACTGCGGACGCGAATTTCAATTTTTCGGTTGGATCGACCTCGAATGTTGGCTCTTACACAAACGATCCAAGTTCATATGGGACCTTTGACCAAGGAGGCAATGTGACCGAATGGAATGATGCCGTAATCGGCTCGAATCGTGGGACGCGTGGGGGTTCTTGGTACGATTTCAATGGAAGCAGTGCCCTGGCTTCGTCGTTTCGTCTTTTCGGTCTTAGCCCATCGACAGAGAATTTTGACACCGGCTTTCGTCTCGCCGCGGTCCCTGAGCCAAGTTCCATGCTTCTTACGATGCTGGCAGGCGGTGCCATGTTGATCCGCCGCAAACGCTGATCGGTGTTTTCTGCTGTGGCGGCGGTTTTCAACCGCCAAGCCTCATATTTTTGGTATGGCGGATGGAATCCGCGACCACGATTGTTTGACCCATCCCTACAGATCAAAAAAGCGTTTTGCCTTTTCGAAAAACCCTTCCTGCATCGGGGAATTGTGCACGCCGATGGATTCGGAAAACGCGCGCAGTTTTTCCTGCTGATCGCTGTTGAGTTTGGTGGGGACCTCGACTTGCACACGGACGTTCAGATCGCCACGGCGTCCGCCTGAAAGTGTGGGCATGCCCTTGTCACGCAGGCGAAAAACCGTGCCACCCTGAGTGCCGGCGGGGATCTTGATCGATGACTGACCATCGAGCGTCGGCACCTTCAACTCGCCACCGAGTGCGGCGGTCGAGAAGGGAAGGGGGACTTCGCAGAAGAGATCGGAG
>CAIVXP010000393.1 GCA_903909905.1 Akkermansiaceae bacterium | reverse complement strand
TAGGACCTATGGGACCTATGGCTGAATCTCCACAATGCGACAGATGCCACTCTCGATCGTGAAGCGTACATTTTTGCCGCAGAGCATTGCGCCGAAGCTGCGGTCTTGTTGGTGGGATTGCACGGCCGGGCGTGGGTCGAGCGAGAGCGCCTCGAGGATGAGATTTTGGGCGCGGTTGGGGAGTTTTTTGAAATCGTTTTCGGCGGCCTGTTCGATTTCTACTTTGAGTCTCGGGATTTCCTCTTGAGCGAAGCCGCAGCGTGCCTTGGGGATGGCTTCGGCGTAGGAGAGGTAGGGTTTAATGTCGTAGATGGGAGTTCCATCAATCAGATCGACGCTACCGAGTTTGAGGATGGGACCATCGGGCGCGGTGGTGTCGATGCCTTCGAGTGTGACGAGGGAGAGGCCGAGTCCGTTGGGGCGGAAGGTCGAGCGACTAGCAAAGACGCCGACGCGTTCGTTGCCGCCGAGGCGGGGTGGGCGCACGGTGGGTTTCCAACCATAATCGATTGTTTCGTGGAATCCAAAAATGAGCCAGAGGTGGGAGAAACCTTCAAGGCCGCGGATCGAATCCGCATTGCGGTAAGGCGGATGAAACATCAACTCACCCCACGCGCTCGGGCAGAGGCCGGGTTGGCGCGGGGTGGCGAACTTGCTCCCGAAGCAGGTGCGGACCGTGGCGATCGGCTCGATGTTCATGCGAATGATTGAGTTTAGTGTCGCGAATCATTCCACGGCAAGTCGATTGGAGCTTTTCCGCGCTGTGTGGCAAGATCCGCATTGCGGATGTGGCGGGATTGTGGCTTGTTCGCGGCACTTGAGCATGTCCACCAACGCGATGCCCTCCGGCGGAAATTTTTTTCCCTTCGAATTAGTCCGCCCGCATTTGGAGCGGGTGGAGGTTCAGATCCGTGAACAGGTGCGCGACTTTGATTCGGCGATCGAGCCTTACATTGCCTATGTGTGCAACACTTCGGGCAAACGAATACGTCCGGCGCTCTCTATTTTGATCGGCGGTGCGGCAGGCGGCGTAAATGATGATCACATCAAGCTCGGCGTGATCTTTGAACTGATCCATATGGCGACGCTGGTGCACGACGACATCATTGATGATGCGGTGACGCGGCGCATGGTGCCGACCGCGAATGCCAAGTGGGGTGATTCACTGGCGGTGCTGTTGGGTGATGCCTTGTTTTCGCACGCGCTGACCCTGGCGACAGATTTCAACAGCATCGAAATTTGCCGCAAGGTCGGCAAGGCGGCGCGGGAAGTGTGCCAGGGTGAGATCATCCAAACGCAGCGGCGGTTTGATCTGACCTTTACCAAGGATGATTATTTCAAAGTCATCGGCATGAAGACAGGTGCCTTGTTTGCGGCTTCTAGTGGTTTGGCTGGTACTCTTTCTGGAATGAGCGCGGCGGATGCGGATCGACTTTACGATTACGGAATGAGGTTGGGAACTGCGTATCAGATTTACGACGACTGCCTTGATTTGGTCGGGGCCGAGGAAGTGGTGGGCAAAACTTTGCGCACCGATCTGGTGAAGGGGAAGCTGACCTTGCCGATTTTGAATTTGCTCGAGACCGCGAGCGAGTCGCAGCGGGCGATGCTGGCGCAGCGGATCAGCGATCACGAGTCGCTCGATTTGCCGGAGCTTTTGGGTGTCGATGGATACGATGCTTCGATCGAGTCGGCGGTCGAGGTGGCGCTAGATTTGCTTGAGTGCTGCCGTGCGGATCTCGCGCCGTTGGGCGACTCCGATTACCGCGACGCGCTGGTAGACATCACGCGTTTTCTTGGTGATTTGCTTGAGAAGTGCCGGCGCTGAAGTTTCGGTCACTCGCGGATTGCCAGCGGCGCGGGCATGGGCATCATGGCTGACATGTCCGGACGATTCGGAATTTTACTCGTTGTATCGGGTCCATCGGGCTCGGGAAAAACCACCTTGTGCCGGAAACTGGCGGAGATGGGTGAGGTGCATTATTCAATTTCCTGCACGACGCGCGAGCCGCGGCCGGGTGAAGTGAATGGTCGCGATTATCATTTTCTTGATCGGGCCGATTTCCAAAAGCGCTTGGATGCTGGGGATTTTCTGGAGCACGCGACCGTGCATGGAAATTTTTACGGATCGCTCAAGTCTGAGGTGCTTTCGTATCTCGAATCGGGGGTGGATGTCGTGATGGACATTGATGTGCAGGGCGCGGATCAGGTGCGGGCCTGCGAGCAGGCGGGGATTCGCCGGAGTTTTGTGGATCTCTTTGTCATGCCGCCTAGCGAGGATGAATTGCGCGCGAGATTGTCGGCACGCGGCACAGATGCGGATGCGGTGATCGAGCTGCGGATGAAGAACGCACTCGGCGAGATGAAGCATTGGCCGAAGTACCAGTATCTGCTTTCATCCGCCGGGCGTGAAGAGGACTTCCGGCGTTTCCATGCGCTGGTGGTGGCCGAGCGCATGAAGGTGAGCCGTTTGCGTTGAGTGGAAGTTTACTTTTTGAGTTTTCTCAATTTTTCCTCCTCCATCATGCGCAATTTCTCGAGCTCCATGTTCATGTCGCTGAGCGTGTCGTTGTCGCGCTTGCCTTGGGAGTACAGGCGCATGGCCTTCATCTTGCGGTTGAGCGCGTTTTTGCCCGACTGGTAGGAATCCTCGTCCATCGTGAAGTTGGCCGAATTTTCCCTGCCGATGCTCATGCGTGCGGCGGTGGCGATGGCGTCTTGGTTGGCACCCAAGAAGAGGAAGCGCCATTGGTAGGCATCGGTCTGATGGCGGATGCGATCGGAGATGTCTTTCCAGCTGAATTGGTGTGAGGAATTTTCCTCGCCGTCGGTTAGTATGGCGACAAGCACTTGGCCGGGGCGCTCCGCTTCGGGCGCGTTGGCGAGGCGGGCGCCGAGTTCGTCGATCGTGCGCCCGATCGCATCGAGCAGGGCAGTGGAGCCGCGGGGTTGATAGGTGTTGGTGTTGAGCGGCCGCACCTCGGCGATGGGCAGTGATGACACGGGAACTTCGTAATGATCGTCGAAAAGCACGAGGCTGAAGCGAGCGCTGCCGGGCAGTGCCTGCTGTTCGGTGAGGAGGTTGTTGAAGCCTGCGATGGCGGGCTCGACCATCGATGCCATGGAGCCCGAGCGGTCGAGGATGAATGCGATTTCGGTGTGGTTGGGGTTCATATGTGACCTCAATATGCCAGACGGGGTGGGACATTTGTAGGTACAGGCTGAAAATAATTTATTTTTTGTGAAATTTTTTTTCGGTATAGGAGCGAAAATGCCAGTGGCAGCTGGTGTTTGGCTGGCTTTTGCGGATCGGCCTAGGGGTCGTGGATGGAAGAAGTGGTGCGCGCAGCCGTGCGGCGATGAGTCGGCGCCGCGGGGCCGCGTTGCCCTACCGGTGGGTAACTTTGCTTAAATATTACCTTGTAATTACGGAATTGATTCCTAAATATCAATGTAAATGATTTCACGGCGTTTGACAAAAGTCTTAAAAAACAGGGTTTTGCATATCCCTGTTGTGGCCTTGTTGGGCTCGCGTCAGGTGGGTAAAACCACGCTCGCGCGGAGTCTGAAGGTGGGCAAGCCTGTGCGATATCTGGATCTGGAACGCCCCTCGGACATCGCCAAAATAAGTGATCCTGAGCTTTACCTCGGCAGGTATGCAGATCACCTGATCATTCTCGATGAGATCCAACGGATGCCGGATTTGTTTCCTGTTTTGCGAGGTCTGGTGGATGATAGGCGACGTGCGGGCGAGGCCTCCGCGCAATTTTTACTTCTGGGGTCTGCCTCGCCGGATCTCCTTCAGCAAAGCTCGGAAACTCTGGCGGGTCGAATCAGCTATCTGGAGCTTTGCCCGCTGCAACTTGGCGAGCTAAAAAATCAGCAACATGTGATGGATCGTCACTGGGTGCGTGGTGGCTATCCCGACAGTTTTCTCGCAGCGGACGAAGCGGCTTCCCGCCAGTGGCGCGATGATTTTTTGATCAGTTATGTTGAGCGCTATTTGCCTCAACTTGGCATCAACGCCACGCCTATGCTGTTGCGACGCTTGTGCTCGATGGTCGCGCATCAGCAGGGGGCTACATTGAATCTGAGCCGGATGGCGGGTTCTTTGGGAATCGATGGCAAGACCGTGCGTCATTACCTTGATTTGCTCGAAGGGCTTTACCTTGTTCGCAGTCTTCCGCCTTGGGGCAGGAATGCGGGAAAGCGTCTCGTGAAATCGCCCAAGGTTTATTGGCGGGACAGCGGGCTTTTGCATTCCCTTACTGGGATTGATGACCTTGAGCATCTGCTCGGACACCCGCTTTGTGGTCATTCGTGGGAGGGTTACTGCCTCGAGCAGATCATGTCATTGCTGCCCAAAAGTGTCAGTTGCAGTCACTACCGCACCCATGCCGGGGCGGAAATTGATTTGGTGATCGAGACTCCGGCGGGTGAAGTCATTGCGATTGAGATCAAGCGCACGCTCTCGCCCAAACTTGGTCCTGGCTTTGTTGAAAGTTCACGGACGCTGCGATCCAGGCGCGGATACTTTATCACACCAGGTGGAGATTCCTATCCTCTGTCTGAATCGGTCACCGTCATGGGCTTGCGTGAATTTCTGACTCAGCTACCGGGTTTGCTTGGTTGGCGGTAGGGCGTCGCGGCCCCGCGGCGCCGATGCTTTCAGAATTTTGAACCGCGAATGAATGCGAATGGACGCGAAGGAAAAGAGACATTGGAGATTTGGTATTGGTTATTGAGGGTGGGGATGAACATCGAACATCCAACACTGAACATCGAACATTGAAGTGGAAGAGGAGAGTTGGCGCGGAGTCGCGGAGGGTGAGAGAGTTGGAGGTTATTTGTTAAGGGTTATTGGGGGCGGAAGGGGTTGAACATCGAACATCCAACATTGAACATCGAATATTGAAGTGGAAGAGGGTGAGCTCACGCAGAGTCGCGGGGGCGCGGAGGTGAAGAGATAGAGCTTATTTATTAAGGGTTATTGGGGGGAGCCGCTTCTTCAATCTCTGGTCCAGGTTCAGAACATAGGTAACACATTAGGTTCAATACATAGGTAACACTTT
>CAIVXP010000392.1 GCA_903909905.1 Akkermansiaceae bacterium | reverse complement strand
CGTGGTTCGCCGACCCAGATGAAGCAGCTTGCCGGTATGCGCGGCCTCATGGCCAAGCCGTCCGGCGAGATCATCGAACGCCCGATCACCTCGAACTTCCGCGAGGGTCTGTCCGTCGTGGAATACTTCATTTCCACCCACGGCGCCCGCAAGGGTCTGGCCGACACCGCGCTCAAGACCGCGGACTCCGGCTACATGACCCGCAAGCTGGTCGACGTGGCTCAGGACGTCATCGTCACCGTGCACGATTGCGGCACTGCTTCCGGCATCATCGTCGCCCCGATCTATGACGGCGACGAGGAAGCCGCATCGCTGGCAACCCGGATCTACGGCCGCACCTCGTGCGATCAGGTGAAGGACCCGGTCACCGGCGAAATCGTCCTCGAAGTCGATGAACTGGTCGACGAGAACTCGGCCAAGGCGGTCGAGCGCATCGGTTACGAGACGCTCAAGATCCGCTCCGTCCTCACCTGCGAAGCCAAGCGCGGTTGCTGCGCGAAGTGCTACGGCCTCAACCTCGCGACCGGCAAGCCGGTCAAGATCGGGGAAGCCGTCGGCATCATCGCCGCCCAGTCGATCGGCGAGCCCGGCACGCAGCTCACCATGCGTACCTTCCACGTCGGTGGTGTTGCCGCGGCAACCTTCAAGCAACCGATCATCAAGACCAAGAACGCCGGACGCCTTGTTTACAAAGATCTCCGCACGGTTCAGGCCGCCGATGGCACATGGGTCGTCCTCAACAAGAACGGCTCGATCTCGATTCGCGACAAGGCGGGACTCGAGCTCGAAAGCCAAACGATCGTCATTGGTTCGATCATCTCCGTCAAAGACGGCGAAGATGTGAAGAAGGGCGACACGGTCGTGACATGGGATCCGTACAACGTGCCGATTCTCACTGAGAAGGGCGGCAAGGTTGAGTTCCGCGACATGATTCCGGGCATCACCGTTGCCACCGAGACCGACAAGGAAACCGGCAAGAAGGGCATGGTCGTTACCGAACACAAGGAGGACCTTCACCCGCAGGTGGTCATCATCGATGAGAAGACCAAGGAAGTGAAAGCCAGCTACTCGATCCCCGTCGGCGCTCACCTTTCCGTCAAGGAAGGTCAGACCGTCACCGGTGGTATCCAGCTCGCCAAGACTCCGCGCAAGGTGGCACGTACCAAGGACATCACCGGCGGTCTCCCGCGTGTTGCCGAGCTTTTCGAAGCACGCAAACCGAAGGACTCCTGCGTCATTTCCAAAATCGAGGGCGAGGTTTCGTTCGGCGCAAATGTGCGCGGCAAGAAACGCGTGGTCATCACTCACGCCGAAACCGGCGAGCAAGTCGACCACCTCGTGCCGATGGGCAAGCACGTCATCGTGACCGATGGCGACAAGGTGAAGCGCGGTGATCAGATCACCGAAGGCCCCGTGTCGCCCGAGGATCTTCTCGAGGCTTGCGGCGCTCAAGAGCTTCAGGAGCACCTCGTCAACGAAGTGCAGTCGGTCTACCGCGTCCAAGGCGTGGAGATCAACGACAAGCACATCGAGGTCATCATCCGCCAAATGCTTCGCAAGGTGAAGATCACCGATCCGGGCGATGCCGACCAGTACCTCTGGGGCGATCAGGTCGACCGCTCGAACTTCAAGCGCATCAATGCCGAGATTGTCGCCAACGGCGGCAAGCCGGCAGAAGCGGAACCGGTGCTACTCGGCATCACCAAGGCCTCGCTCGAAACCGACTCGTTCATCTCGGCAGCGTCCTTCCAAGATACCACCCGCGTCCTCACCGAGGCGGCAACCCTTGGCAAGGTCGATTACCTCAGCGGCTTCAAGGAAAACGTGATCATGGGTCACCTGATTCCTGCGGGAACCGGCTTCCCATGCCATCGCGATTCGGAATTCGAATTCACTGTCGAAGAACCCGAGCCGATCGTGCATACTGAAGAGTCGATTGAAGATCAGGAAGACATGGCCACGGCCTAATCTTCCGGTTTCAAGATCATAGATCCAATCAGCCCCCGGCCTGCCATCGCGCAAGCTGGGGGCTTTTTTTATGGAGTTGCCATCAGATGGAGCAAGGCGACATGCATTGCTGTGCAATTGGGCAACTGCCTTCAAGGCGGCAAAAGATCACATTTTGATCGGCAGGTGGCCGTAGAGCGTGAAGCCAGTGGACTCGTCGATGTGGATGTCGAGGATTTGGCCGGTGTGACGGCTGGGGTCTCCATCAAAGATGACGATTTTGTTATGCGACGTACGACCCGAGAGTCGCTCGGAATTGTTCTTTGAGGGGCCTTCGCAGAGGATTTGCTGGCGGGTGCCAACGAGTGCCGCGTTTTTTTCGATGGCGATGCGATTGACTACATCGAGGAGGCGTTGGTTTCGCGATTCCTTTTCCTCTTCGGAGAATTGGCCGTCCATTTCGGCGGCGGGAGTGTTGCGGCGTTTGGAGTAGCGGAAGACGAAGGCGTTGTCGAACTGCAGGCGTTCTACGGTGTCCATCGTAGATTGGAAATCCTCCTCGGTTTCGCCGGGAAAGCCGACGATGATGTCGGTGGTGATGGCGATGCCCGGCCTGGCGGCCTTCATTTTCTCGCAAATCTCGACAAACTTTGCGTTTTTGTAGGGTCGGCGCATTTCCTTGAGGATGTGGTCCGAGCCGCTTTGCATCGGGAAGTGGATGTGCGAGCAGAGTTTGGGCAGGTAGGTGAAGGCGGCGACGAGGTCGTCGCGATAGCCGATCGGGTGAGGCGAAGTGAAACGGATGCGCTCGATGCCATCGACTTCGTGCACTGCCTCGAGCAACTGCACGAAGGGTGACTTGCCGTCGATGATTGGGAATTCGGTGCGGCCGTAGAGGTTGACGATTTGGCCGAGCAGGGTCACTTCCTTGACCCCTTGCGCGGCGAGGTGGCGGACTTCGCCGACGATTTCGGCGATCGGCCTGCCGCGTTCGCGACCGCGCGTGTCGGGCACGATGCAGAACGAGCAGCGCATGTTGCAGCCCTGCATGATGGAAACAAAGGCCGATGCTTCGCGGGCCTTGGGTATGTGATCGCGAATGGTGTTTTGTGAGCCTTCCTCGGCTTCGATGTCGCAGACCGTTTCACCGCGCAGCGAGAGTGAGGGATCATCCATGCGGGCCTCGAGGCGACGCTTGAGGATGCTATCCACATAGTCGAAAACCTTGTGGTATTTTTGCGTGCCGGCGACCACATCAAGGCTGGGCACGGCTTTGAAAAGTTCATCGCCGCGCGACTGCGCCATGCAGCCCATGAAGCCATAAACCACATGCCGCCGGTCG
Organism: Akkermansiaceae bacterium; assembly: GCA_903909905.1. Taxonomy (GTDB): domain Bacteria; phylum Verrucomicrobiota; class Verrucomicrobiia; order Verrucomicrobiales; family Akkermansiaceae; genus Luteolibacter. The sequence continues at coordinate 3,570 of CAIVXP010000392.1, read as the reverse complement.
CGGCCGGCATGCATCATCGAGCCCATTTTCCCGAGTGCCTTTTGCTCCGCCTGATCGCGCACCGAGCAGGTATTGATGAGCACCGCATCCGCATCCTTTTCGCTCGGCGTGACCGTGTAGCCCCCTTCGACGAACATGCGCGCGACCTGCTCGGAGTCGCGTTCGTTCATCTGGCATCCGTAGGTCTTGATGTAAACCTTGGGCATGAATTTAAGTTTAAAGTTTCAAGCGTTCAGTTTCAAGTGAGAGACGAAAGACTTGGAGACAGAAGACGGAAGAAAAGATGCCACTTTTCATTGGCAGAGACCTTTCTACGAAAGGTCCGTTGCGATTGAACAGAGCAAGGGGGAAAGATCTCAAGCAAGAACAAGCCTTGGGTCGGAGGCGAGTTTTTCGCTGAGTTCGGGCCAGCCGTTGGGGGCTTGGAGGTTGAAGCAGCGAAGGTAGAGAGTGATGAGCTTCGGGTCGAAGATTTCGACAAGTTTGTCGATCGTCGAGTTGAGGCGTTCGGCATCGAGTTTTTTTGGCAGTTCGCCGACGACGGATCCTTTGCCATCATGCGGGATGCCCATGCCGTCGCAGAACATGGCGAGCAGCGATTGCTGGCCGGCCATCAGGTAGGCTTGCATGAGGTGTTCGCCGATCGTGTTGCAAGCGTTGATCTTGAGGGTTTTGTGGATCCACGCGTATTGCTCGGTCATCGTTTTTTTCTCGATGAACACCGGGCGCAATTTGCGTTTTTCGGCGAGCGACGCGACGGCAGATTTGTACACATTGCGGTCATGTGAGCGGAACCAATCGAGCATTTGGTTGACGATGGATGGGTCGACGGCGGAGTAGATTTCGTAGGCTTTCACGATGGGAAAATGGGGTGAGCGCCAGTCAAGTCGCGGAAGCGTGCCGATGCAAGGCCGGAGAAGGGCGAAATTTGGCGGTTTCAGCCGGAGATTTTGCCTATCGAGCGGTCATGCGCGCGGGAAAGAAACAGTAGCGCGGCGATGGCTCCCATACCGCAGAGAAACATGTCCCACTGGGTGTCCCAGCCATCGCCTTGGGTGCCGAGAAATGATTCGGCCGCTTCCGCCGAGACCAACGCGGCAGCCCATTCGATGAGTTCGTAAAACGCGCTGAAGCCGAGGCAGAATGAGATCACGCAAAACGCCAGCCAGCCCTTGCGTGCAAACACTCGATTGCGCAGGAAAATTTCGCGCAGCAGGATCGCGGGGACGAACCCTTGCATCAGATGGCCGAGGCGGTCGTAGTGATTGCGTTCGAAGTTGAACCCATCGCGAAGCCAATCGCCGATCGGCACGCGTGCGTAGGTGTAGTGGCCGCCAACGATCAGCACCAGCATGTGCAAAGCAATGAGCCACAGCGCGAGATTGGAAAAGCGCCAGCCTTTCGCTTGTGCGATGAACAAGGCGGCAAAGCCAATCAGCACCGGTGCCACTTCGAGCCACCAGGTGAGGCGGTCGAAAGGTTCGATCGCCGACCAAACGAGTGCCGGCAGGATGCCGCAAAGCAGCAGGAAATTTGGGTGGGTTTTCAAAATTTCAAACGGGTTTTCGTGAGGGTACTAGCGCAGGCCGAGCACCTTCGGTGAGCTGGCATTGCCAAAGCGGTCGAGCGCGGTGACGGCGATCGCATCGGCGCGCGGGACTGTGGTTTGGCCGGATCCGGCCGAGGTGATTTTTGCCGTGCGCCAGTTGCCATCGACTCGGGTTTGGATGGCGATTTTGGCAGTGCCTTTGTTTGTCGTCCAACGCACGAGTGTGCCATCGCCATTCGCTTGAGCGCTCACGCCTGGCGCGTCGGGTGCGTTGTTGTTTAGCCATGGCATGGCTGGTACGGAGGCAACTTGCGTGTAGCTGCCTGCGAGTTTGCTGGCGATGCCGCCACGGTTGGTGACGAGGCTTTTCGCGCTCCAGTGGATGTGGCCTTGCGGGCCGCTGCCGATTTTGCGGGAGAGATCGATTTGGTTGGTGATTTCCGATGCCGGGCGTCCGGGGTCTTCGGATGATTGGATGCGAGCGGTGGCAATGCCGGGCCAGACCGGGCGGTTGCCTTGTTCGCGCCACCACTCGAGGAGCAGCGGGAAACTTTGTTTGCGCGGCGAGATGCGCCAATACAACTGCGGCGCGAGGTAATCGACCCAACCGTTTTTGAGCCACTTGCGCGAATCGCCGGCGAGGTGTTCGAAGCTATCGATCCCTGCCTCGATGCCATTCGGCACGCCGGGCCTCCAAATACCGAAGGGGCTGATGCCGACGCGAACCCATGATTTTTGGCTTTTGATCGACGAGTAGAGTTTGCTCACGAAGCTGTCGATGTGAGACCGGCGTTCGGCGGGTGATTTGCCATCGGCAAAGGTTCGTCCGCCTTCGGGATAGGGGTAGAAATAATCATCGAGGTGAATGCCATCGACATCGTAGCGGCGCACCACATCCATGATCGCGTTGAGCGCGCGAGCGCGTGCTTCGGAGCTGGCGGGATCGCACCAGGTCATGTTGCCGTAGCGTTTGGTGATTTGCGGCGATGCCTTGCAAACATGATTGCCTGCGACCGGATGCGAGTTGTTGCAAAGTGCGCGAAACGGATTGAACCACGCGTGCACTTCGATGCCGCGGGCGTGGGCTTCGCGGATGCAAAAGGCGAGGGGATCGTAGCCCGGCGAGCGGCCCATCGTGCCGGTGAGCCATTGGCTCCATGGTTCCAATGACGATTGATAAAGCGCATCGCAGGCCGGCCGCACTTGGAAGATCACCGCATTCATTTTCAGTGCCGCGAGTTTATCGAGCATGCTGCGAAGCTCCGCCTGCTGGGTGCTGGCGCTTGAGCCTTTGCTTGGCCAATCGAGGTTGTGCACGGTGGCGATCCATGCGCCGCGAAATTCACGGGTCAGTTGCGGTGGCCGATCGTTGATCGGTGCGTAGGCCTGAGCGCTGGCAGTGCAGGCGAGGGCGAGAAGGAGAAAGAGCGAGCGAAGCATGAGGCACATCATGCCCATGAATGGCCGTCATTGCAACTTCAAGAGCGGCGAAGTCGGCATCACTCGCGCCAGCGTTTGGTGAGGTCGCCATAGGCATCGATGCGGCGGTCGCGGAAAAACGGCCAGATGCGGCGGAAATCTTCGACAGCGTCGAAGTCGAGGTCGTGGCAGAGGATTTCCTCATGTTCGGTCGAGGCCTTGGCGACGATTTCGCCGTAGGGATTGGCGATGAATGAGCGGCCCCAGAACTCGGTGTTGTCTTGCATGCCGGTGCGGTTGACGGCCGCAAGGTAGCAGCCGTTGGCGACCGCGTGGCCGCGTTGGACGGTTTCCCACGCGCAGTGTTGCGCGTCGCCGAGGGTTGGTTTTTCTTCCGGCAGCCAACCAATGGCAGTGGGGTAAATGAGCACCTGCGCGCCGCCGAGCGCCATCAGCCTTGCGGCTTCGGGATACCATTGATCCCAGCAAATGAGCACGCCGAGTTTGCCGAACATCGTGTTCCAAACCGGCCAACCGCTGTCGCCGGGCGTGAAGTAAAATTTTTCCTCGAAGGCCGGGTCCTGTGGAATGTGTGATTTGCG
>CAIVXP010000391.1 GCA_903909905.1 Akkermansiaceae bacterium | reverse complement strand
ACGAAGGGGCAGTGATTGCAGGCAAACACCACGAGCAGTCCGCGCGGGCCTGCCGCATCTTGCAGTGTCACCATGCTGCCAATGGCATCGGGCAGGGAAAATGCGGGCGCGGCATCGCCTTTGCCTAGACGGAATGTGGAGCGGACTTCGGACATGCCGTGAGCCTATCATCACGAATGACGCGTGAGAAATGCTTTTCCACCTTGGACAGCCACGCGATTCGGGGTCATGTTTTGCGCGCCATGCAGGCCGATCTTTCCACCGCTGAACTGGCGCGTTATGCGCGCCACCTGCTGATCCCTGAAGTCGGGATCGAGGGTCAGTCGCGTTTGAAAAATGCCTCGGTGCTGTTGATTGGCACCGGTGCCTTGGGTTCACCCGCGGCGCTTTACCTTGCTGCAGCCGGTATCGGCCGTCTCGGTTTGGTCGATGCCGATGTGGTCGATGTATCTAACCTCCACCGCCAAGTCTTGCACGGTGAGTCGTGGATCGGAAAATCCAAACTCGAAAGTGCGGCCGCGCGACTGCGCGAGATCAATCCGCATGTGGAAATCGATCTTCATCCCGTGAGATTCGCTCCCGATAACGCGATCGCCATTGCCGCAGGGTACGATGTGATCGTCGATGGCTCCGACAATTTTCCCACGCGATTTCTCACCAATGATGCTGCGTGGTTTCTCAAGAAGCCCTTGGTGCATGGCGCGATTCATCGCTTTGAGGGTCAGGCAACAATTTTCGCGCCGCATCTTGGCGGGCCTTGCTATCGCTGCATGTTGCCGGAGATGCCTGCGCCGGGAAGCGTGCCATCGTGTGCGGAAGCTGGTGTGCTTGGTGTGCTACCGGGCATCATTGGTTCGATCCAGGCGATGGAAACGCTGAAGCTGATCCTTGGCATCGGTGAGTTGCCGCTCGGGAAACTCACCGTGTACGACGGGCTCAAATCGTCATTTCGCAGCTTGCGCATCGGCCGTGATCCGCATTGCCGTTTGTGCGGCGCGTCGCCAACAATCGATTCCGTCGCAAATGCCGAAACGCTGGCATCAACGACATGCGCGGTATCTCGGGATGAGGTGCCGGCAATCACGGTCGATCGACTGCGCGAGATTTTGAACGCGTCCTTCGACGGGTTGCTCATCGATGTACGCGAGCCGCACGAGCACGCGGTTTCGCAGATCGATGGCGCGCGCCTGATCCCGCTGCGTGAGCTTCCCTTGCAGCTCGACGAACTGCCGCGTGACCGCGAAATCATCGTTCATTGCAAATCCGGCGCCCGCTCGGCCCGGGCGGTGAAACTCTTGCTGGAAAGCGGTTTCCCGAGCGTGACGAATGTACAGGGTGGCATCGACGCATGGCTTGCCGGCCAGTGAATGAAATTTTCTCGCCCACAAAAAGTGTTGGCGGCTGGCCCAGAGGCGTTGAAACTAGGGCCATTAGCGGAATCCCTCCTTTGTGACCAAATTGTCACATGGGATGGTTTTTCGCTTTCTGCCCCAGCCACCTAATATCAAATGCGATGCGCAGGATCTTAATAGTTGAAGACGAGCAGGATATCGCAGACCTGATTGGCTTCAACTTGGAGCGCGCCGGCTTTGAGGTGCTCAAGGCCTACGACGGCATTCAAGGTTGCGAGCTGGCCCTGCGAGAAAGGCCGGACCTCATCGTATTGGATGTCATGTTGCCAGGCCGCGATGGCTATTCGGTGTTTCGTGAAATCCGCCGCGACCCGCGTTGCGCGGAAATTCCGGTGATCATTCTCACTGCTCGCGCCCAGACTGAGGACCGCATTCACGGCCTCGAGGCCGGTGCCGACGATTACCTGACCAAGCCGTTCAGCCCGAAGGAGCTCTTGCTCCGCGTGCAGGCGATCCTCAAGCGTGCTGATCCGGCTCCTGGTTCGGTCGATTTCGAGCACGGGCCTTTCCGCTTTGATAAAAACTCGTTGAAATTTTACCTCTGTAATGAACCGGTTGACCTAACCTCCACCGAATTCAAGCTCATGCTTTTTCTGGCCGAGCGAGTTGGAAAACCGCAGGAGCGCAATGCCCTTTTGCGCACGGTATGGGGCTACAGCGATGCGGCCTACAGTCGCACGCTTGATACCCACATGAAAAGGTTGCGCCAGAAACTTGGCGCTTATGGGGCTTGGGTTCACACGATTCGCGGCATAGGCTACAGCATCGCCCAGCCTGAAGAATGACCGCGCTCGCCATCACCGCCACACTCGCCGCCCTGATTTTGCTGGTGGCGCTTGTCTCATCCAAAGTTCGCCACGCACGCTTCGCCAAAAAAATGAAATCCCAAGTCCTCGAACTCACCCGGCTCTGCCAAGGTGAAACCGAGCAGGCGCGCGACGAGCGCAATCTGCTGCTCGACGCGCTTGGCGATGCTTTCATTCTGGTGAATTCCGAAGGCGTGATCCGATTTGCAAATTCCGCCGCCCACCAACTCTTCGGCAACCGCGAACTCAACGGCCGCCACATCCGCGAGGCGTTTCCCGATCCACGGCTCATCGACTCGATCCTGCCCTGCATCAGCACGGGTGAACCGGTGCGCTCGGAGCTTGTTCTCCCGCAACAAAGCTCGCCGCTCGGCGACTCTGAAAACCGTGGCATCAATGCCTGGCGCATCGATGCCGCCCGCCTGCCCAACACCCTGCGCGGCGGCTCGACCACCCGCGTGATCATCCGTGACCTCACCGCCGAGCATCAGACCGAACAGATCCGCAAAGACTTCGTCGCCAACGCATCGCACGAGCTCCGCACGCCGCTCGCCATCATCAACGGCTACCTCGAAAACCTGATCGAGGACGACATGGTCAGCGACCGCGACATCGCCCGCCATTATCTCGGCATCATGCGCAAACACGCCGATCGCATCTCGCGCATTGTCGAGGACATGCTCGTCATTTCACGCCTCGAATCCGGTGAGGCATCGACACTTAAAGTCGAGCCGTTCTTCGTTGGTTCCTGTGTGAACGACGTGCTCGAGCGCCTCGAATCAGTGATCCGCAACCAAGGCGCCGATGTGCAAAACCTGTTGCCGGTCAAAGGCCCGCTCATTCACGGTGACCGCTTCTACTGGACCCAGGTTTTCTTCAACCTCATCGAAAACGCGCTCAAACAAAACCCTCATCCGGGCCTGCGCGTCGAAGTCGGCTGCGAGGAAACAAGCGATGCTTATCGCGTGTGGGTGAGCGACAACGGCATCGGCATTCCGAGCGATGACCTGCCCCACATTTTCCGCCGCTTCTAACGCGTCGAGAAACACCACTCGCAGCGCGAGATCAAGGGCACCGGCCTCGGGCTCTCGATCGTTAAACGCGCGATCGAGGCTCACGGCGCCACGATTCAGGTCACGTCGACCCCCGGTCAGGAAACGCGCTTCCTGATCAGCGTGCCCAAAAAATCCTGAGCCAGCGGGTGGATTGACGGCAAAAACACAGCAATCTTGCAGGCTCTTTTTTAACTTTTGGCATGAATTTTGCTTCATTTTTGACCTAATTCTGCACATCATGGCGTTGGCAAAAAGCCGTCGGCCATGTCTGAAGTCTCCCTTCATCAGTCGCTCTCGCAGAGCCAGACGCTCGCGCCGCAGATGCGCAAGAGCCTCGAGATTCTGCAGGCAAGCACGCTGGAGCTGACGCAGATCATCACGCAGGCGCTTGAGACCAACCCGGTGCTCGAGGATGCCACCGAGTCGATTTCGCTGGATGCCGAGGGGCCTGACCCGGAGGAAGTGGATTCGTTGGGTTATTTGAATGAAACCGACGACGACTGGCGTGACAGCCGGATCCTTGAGGGTCGGGTGGCGCAGTGGACCGGTGAGGATGAGGAGCGGCGTCAGCATTTGTACGAATCGATCGTCGCGCCGGTGACCTTGCAGCAACATTTGCAGCAGCAGCTCGATCTCTCGATGGTTGATCCGGCGGTGCGTGAGGCGGCTCAGGCGATTCTTGGCAATCTCGATGAGCGCGGATTTCTCGATCTGCCCGCCAAGGATTTGGGCATCAGGCTTGGGATCAAGCCTGCCTATCTGAAAGCGGCGTTGCGATTGGTGCAGACTTTTGATCCGGCGGGCGTTGGCGCGGCGAACATCACCGAGTCGCTCTTGCTGCAGTTGGAGCGAAAGGGTGGCACGGAAACCATCGAGTACAAGGTCGTGCGCGATCACCTCGAAGACCTCGCGCGCAAGCGTCATCCGCAGATTGCCAAGGCCTTTGGCACCAGCATCGAACGCATCACCGAGGCGGCCTCGCGCATTGGTCGGCTCACGCCGAATCCCGGCGGTGACTTCAATCCATCGGGCAATCCTTACATCCAGCCCGATGTGATCATCGAGCGCGACGAAGATGGAAGTCTTTCGGCCCGGCTCACCGGTGAAAATTTGCCCGATCTGCGCATCAACGATTTTTACAAGGACATGCTTGGGAAAGATGGGGTCAATGCCAAGGCGCGTCAGTTTCTGCGCGATCAGATCCGCGACGGGCGCAGTTTGATCCGATCGATTTCACTGCGTCAGGAAACGATTCTTGCGATTGCTCACAAGCTCATCGCTCATCAGGTGGATTTCTTCAACAAAGGCCCGCGTCATTTGCGTCCGCTCACGATGAACGAGATCGCCGACGAATTGGGCATGCATGCGACAACCGTTTCGCGCGCGGTCGCCGGCAAGTACTTGCAAACGCCGCAGGGTTTGGTGGAAATGCGTTCGTTCTTTGCGACGGGGTATCAAACGCGCGATGGCGAGGAGGTTTCCAACACCGGCGTGCGTGAGGCGATCCAGCAATTGGTTGCGGCGGAAAATCCTGCCAAGCCGCTTTCCGACGAGGCGCTCATGAAGGCACTCGCCAAGCAAGGCATCAAGGTCGCGCGCCGCACCGTCGCCAAGTACCGCGAGCAACTCAACATCCTGCCCTCGCATTTGAGGAAATCATTTTGAGCGATTTGCCGCGCGGGATTAGTTTGAACCACGAAATACACGAAGAGCACGAAGCATGGAAGTGAGCTGCTATTCAGTCAGCTCGACCCAAACAGGGATGTTTTAAAATGACCACTGATTTCTTCAATCCTGCTCGACTCCGCACGCCTAAGCAGCGTTTGCATTTCCCGCTTTGTTTTTTCGCAAGCGGCGCACGGGCAGGTGCTGTGGCAACAATGCTGAAAACGCATGCACGAGCGGGTAGGAGAGCAGTGCGGCAATCACGCCGGATACCATCATACCGAGCACGAAACTGGCGGCGTTGAACATGCCAACCTTGGGCACATGAAATTGCACCTGCGCGAGGAAATGCGGCATCGGTACGCCGAGTGAATCGCGCAGCCAATTGCCGAGAAAACATTGCCCGAACAAAAGTGCTGGTGTCGTGAAGGGATTGCTGACCCAACAAGCGGCGAATGCGAAGGGAACATTGGCGCGAAAGCGCATTGCCAGCAGTATGGCGACGACAGATTGGAAGGGTATGGGCATCAGCGAGAAAAACATTCCGATCGCGAGGCCTGAGGCGACGGTGTCGCGGCAAGGGATCCACAAGCGTCGGTCGGTGATCGGTCGCGATATAGCGCGCCACCACGCGCGGTCGCGCAGATGCGGGTGACGGATGGCCCGCAGCGAGCTTCGCACCAGTTTCAAATAGCTCTTTTTCATCGGCGCTCGTGCAAGTTCGACTGGGGACGGCGGACATTCAATCGCAAAACCCTTGCAGAATTGTCCGCCGCCGCGCCAGAGTGAGCTAGAAATCATGCAAGCTTGGCAAGCCCTCATCCTCGGAATCATCGAAGGCATCACCGAATACCTTCCCATCAGCTCGACCGGTCACTTGCTTGTCGCGCAGCAACTCATGGGCATCGGCTCGACATCGGCGCAGGATAAGATCGCAGCCGACGCTTTTGCCATCTGCATCCAAGGCGGCGCGATCCTTGCCGTGCTCGGGCTTTACCGCGAGCGGGTGCTGCGTGTGATCCGCGGCATGATGGGGTGCGACGGCGAGGGTTTGCGGCTGGGGCTTGCATTGATCGCCGGATTTATTCCTGCGGCGGTATTCGGTCTCATCTTTGACGATTGGATCGAATCGAAACTTTTCGGCATGTGGCCGGTCATTTTCGCATGGATCGTCGGCGGCGTGCTGATTCTTGCCGCGGTGTGGTGGCGCAAAAAAAATCCGGCCCAGTCAGGCGGACGCGACCTGCGCGAGCTGACATGGAAGCTGGCATTGATCATCGGCCTCCTGCAATGCGTCGCGATGTGGCCGGGCACGAGTCGCAGCCTGATGACGATTGTCGGCGGCTTGCTCGTTGGATTATCGGTCACTGCCGCGGTGGAGTTTTCATTTTTGCTCGGGGTGCTCACGCTGACCGCGGCGACGGCAAAGAAGGCGGTGTGGCCGGTGGAGGGCGCCGATCCTGTTTATGATGTCTGGTTCGGCGGTGCGAAGCTGATGTGGCAGACCTATGGTGCGATGCCGATCATCGTCGGGGTTGCCGCTGCCACCATCTCGGCTGCGATTGCGGTGAAGTGGTTGGTAAACTATTTGCAAAGCCACGGGCTTTCGCTCTTTGCGTGGTATCGCATTGCGGTCGGCCTTGCGATGATGGGCATCGTTGCCCTCGGATGGATCAAGGCCTGATGAAATTTTTGCATTTCTAACAGAAACGCACCATGTCTTTGAGGTACTGCCCCCAAAGGAAAATGAGCCCGCGTTTTGAGTAGCGGAAGTGGCCGTCGTCAGCGTGTTTGATGATGCCGCAGGAGAGGTTGTGTTGGATTTGTCGGCGCATTTCTTCCTCGACGGATTCTTCGATGCGTTCGGGGTCAGGGATCCGCAGTTCCTGCAGCGGTATCTTTTTCATTTCGAGGTAGGCACGATGGTCGCGTAGTATTTCGTGGAAGCAGTTTTTGCCGCATGGCACATGGTTCCAACGGACTTCCGGCGGGCAGCGCAGGGTGGGCGCGAAGGGGAAATTGGTCGTGCGCCAGAGGCGGCCTTCGCCGTCGTGCGAGGTGATCGAGACGAAGGCAAAAACCACATCGCTTTGCTCGCACAGGCATACGGCCGAGACCGCACGCTCCTCCGGGTGCCAGAACAAACTGAAAAACTGCCGCATGCCGGCCCAGTCCCACCCGCAGTCGGACACATGTTCAAAGCCCGCTTCCTCCATGGCCATTGCTGCTTCGGACGCGTTGGGAAAATAGGCCGGATTTGGAATCGGCCGCCGATTCAAGCGGTTTTCCACCGGCAGTCGCAGGCGGCGGATCCGCGTCAGCAATTCGACCCACGGCAGAAACGCCCACATTGCGGCGCCGGCCAAACCACCGAGCCAGCTATCGGTGAGGGAATAGACGGCCAGAAAACTCGCCGAAAGATAAACCATGGCACCAAGCTTGCGCATCATGCGTCGGCGCGAGGCGCGTAAGGCCACCGCCAACATCAACATTCCAAATACCATCAAGATCGCTCGCATCGGTCGTCAATTTCTCCAAAGGGTGCGTTAAATCACATCCGCAACACGATTTCCATGCCTCACGCCCACACGCAAGCGCTTGTTGCCCAGGAGGTCGCATTTGCGGCATTTTCTGCCAATTTGCTGCAGATTGACCTCAATCCCGCCTTGCCACGGGTGCGAAAACGAGGCATAGCCCCGCGTCCTGCCGCAAGACCACCCTTCATTCCATGTCCCTTAATATCCGCAACCTCGCCATCATTGCCCACGTTGACCACGGCAAGACCACCCTCGTCGACCAACTCCTTCAGGCCGGCGGCACTTACCGTGAAAACCAAGCCGTCACCGAGCGCGCCATGGACTCGATGGACCTCGAGCGCGAGAAGGGCATCACCATCAAGGCCAAGAACACGTCCGTCCACTGGCAGGACAAAATCATCAACATCGTCGATACCCCCGGCCACGCTGACTTCGGCGGCGAGGTCGAGCGCGCCCTGCGGATGGT
>CAIVXP010000390.1 GCA_903909905.1 Akkermansiaceae bacterium | reverse complement strand
TCATGCCATTGCAGCGAAACCGGCGTGCCATGCTGATTCGCCGCAAGCACCTTCGCACCATCGGGCAGCACCTTGACGGTATCCGAGTGGCTCATCCACACCTGCGAAGAACTGGAAATCCCTTCGTACAAACCCTTGCACTCGGTGGGGAAAAGATTGGCCGGACCATACTCACGACGGTTGCTCGCCTCGACGGTTCCGCCGAACTTGATGTTGAGCAATTGCATGCCGTAGCAAACCCCGAGCACCGGTACACCGAAGGCCTTGAGTGCTTCAAAATCCAGATCCGGCGCATCAACTTCACTGGTGCTCTTGGGCCCACCCGAAAGAATGATAGCTCCCGGTTTTCCGATTTCGGGAAAATCCTCAATCGCATAAAGTTTCGCGAAAAAACCCAGCTCCCGCACCCGCCGCACAATGAGCTGCGTGTACTGAGAACCAAAATCTATCACCGCCACATGGTTGCTGTCGTGCATCGAAATATGAATAGAATGTGTGTTAAAATTTTAAGATCAACCATCAACCTATCGGCTGATAGTTCGTTGGCTCTTCGGTGATGACGATGTCATGCACATGGCTCTCGCGAAGACCGCCCGCAGTGATGCGGGTGAACTGAGCGCGTTCGCGAAGCTCGCTCAAGTTCGAAGCCCCGACATATCCCATGCCGGATTTGAGTCCGCCCATGAGTTGGAAAATGACATCCGAGAGCGGACCCTTGTAAGGCACGCGACCCTCGACTCCTTCGGCGACGAGCTTGCCCGAGCTGTTCTGACCATAGCGGTCGCCCGAGCCTTTTTGCATCGCACCAATCGATCCCATGCCGCGATAGGTTTTGAATCGACGACCTTGGAAATGCACTGTCTGGCCTGGGCTCTCTCGCGTGCCCGCAAGCAATGATCCAAGCATCACCAAGTCCGCACCCGCCGCCAGCGCTTTGACGATGTCGCCAGAGTAACGAATGCCACCATCGGCGATGACCTTCACACCATTTTCACGACAGTGGTCGGCCACATTGCGAATCGCCGTGAACTGCGGCATGCCCACACCGGAAATCACGCGCGTCGTGCAAATCGATCCGGGACCAACGCCAACCTTGATCGCATTCGCGCCGGCTTTCACCAAATCGCGTGCACCTTGCTCCGTCACGACATTGCCAGCCACGACCGGCACAGCCGAAAGACTCCGAAGTTTTTCAATCACACCCATGACATGGCGCGTGTGCCCCGTCGCCGCATCAATGAACAAAGCATCCGCACCGGCTTCGATCAGCGCCTTGCCGCGATCAATGCAATCCGGCCCGACACCCACGGCCGCACCACAGCGCAGGCGGCCATTGGCATCCTTCGCTGCTTGCGTGAAAGTGACGCGCTTCTCGATGTCTGAACCAGTGATCAGCCCCGCAAGTTTTCCATTCGCATCAATGAGCGGAAGTTTCTCAATCCGGTTCTGGTACAAAATCCTACGAGCTTCTTCCAAACTGGTGGTCGGCGGCGCAGTGATCAAACGCTCTTTGGGCGTCATCACATCGGCGACCATAGCATCGGTGCGATCCAGATAACGCACATCACGCCCGGTGACCATGCCCTCAAGGTGACCCTCGGCATCG
>CAIVXP010000389.1 GCA_903909905.1 Akkermansiaceae bacterium | reverse complement strand
TGCGTTCGATGCTGCAAAAACCCGCCCTCGCAGGTTATCTCGCCAACATCGAGGCTACGGACGGATCGCGGGATGCGGGTGTGGCGCTGACGCTCCAAAATTCCGGAAGCCCGGCCAAATGGTTGGTGAGTGAGGTTAACCTCGATCGCCTGCTTGCAGATTACGCCCGGCGTGTCGCGGGTGGTGACGCGTATTACTCGCCACTGGTCAAAAACCCAGCAGGAGGCGACACGCTGGCGCTTTACTTCGGCTTCGATGAAGACGAGGTGAACCCCCGCACGCTCAGGCAGCTGGAAATCGTTTCAAAAATCCTGCGCGCCGATCCTTCCAAAAAAATCACGCTCAGCGGCCACACCGACGCGCTCGGAACGAAGGATTACAATGAAGGTCTCTCCGGCCGTCGCGCTGCGTCGGTGCGCGACTTGCTCATCGAATCCGGTGTTTCCGCGCTGCAGATTGTCACGGTCGCCAAGGGCTCGAGCCAACCGCGCAGGCCGAATGTGACAGAGGGCGGCGTCGATAACCCCGATGGCCGCAAGGTCAACCGCCGCACTGAGGTTTACCTCGATTTCTAACAGAAAACCGTTTTGTCGTCGTTGCCACATTTACGAAACCGACACGCGGCAATGGCGCTGCGCGTATTTTGCGGACGGAATGCCGCTTGGGCCGTGTTGTTTCTTTTTTCATGGGTCGTGGTCGGTTGTGCCGGCAGCAAAACCCGCGAAGGGGCCGAGCCGCCGAAGGCATGGATCAACAACACGGGATTTCCGGTGGCATCGCCGCAAAAGGATTTGGCTCGGTGGTGGGCGCGGTTTGATGATCCGCAAATGTCAAAGTTGATCGCTGACGGGCTCGCGGGAAATTTCGACATCGCATCGGCGACCGCGCGGGTGCGCGAGGCTCGGGCGCGGCGCGATGAGGCGACTGCGCAACTCATGCCGTCGCTAAGCGGATCGCTTCGCGGCTTCGGCAACGCCGACCGTGCGGACGACGAATGGTCGAGCCAATCATCGGGTCGGGCCGCACTGGATGCGTCGTGGGAAGTCGATTGGTTTGGAAAGAACCGCAAGCTGGCGAAATCCGCCGCCGCCAACTTTGCCGCGACGGAAGAAAACCTTCGCTCGGTGCAGGCAGCTCTCGCGGCGGAAATTGCGGTCGCCTACTCGCTGTTGCGCGTTGATGAGGAGAGGCTTTTTGTGCTGCGTGACATCGTCGTGAGCCGTGAGGAGACTGCCCGACTCGCCTCATGGCGGCAGCAGGCGGGTGAGGCGGACTCGCTGGAGTCGGAGCAGGCCAACGCGAGCCTCGAACAGGCGCGTGCCGCGATCCCGACGCTGGAGCAAACGATCGCGCAGCGTCGCAACCAACTCGCGCTGCTGTGTGGTCGTGAGCCCAGTGCGTTTGATGACGCACTCTCTGCCGCCCGGGGTCGCATTCCCGTGCCGGCGCGCGACCTCGCCATCGGCATCCCCGCCGATACGATCCGCCAGCGGCCGGATGTGCGCGAATCGGGTTGGAAAGTTTCGGCGGCGGTCGCCGAGCTCGATGCGTCCAAAGCGCAACGCTACCCGTCGCTCAATTTGGCTGGCACGCTCGGCATCAAGTCGCTCGCGGTAGAGAAAATTTTCCGTCCCGAAAAAACTGCGGCCGATCTGATTGTGGGCGTTACTGGACCGATCTTCGACGCGGGTCGTATCCGTGCCGACATCGAGGCGCGCGATGCGGCTCTGGATCGTGCGTTGCAGGATTACCGTGGCTCAGTGCTGACCGCACTTTCCGAAGTTGAGGACTCGCTCATTGCCTGTCGGAGGTCGGGTGAACGGCTGGCGACGCTCGAAAAAGCCGTGGCATCTGCGCGCGAAGCGGCCAAGCTCGCACAGCAACGCTACGAGGCGGGTGTCACCGACTTGATCACTGTTCTCGACGCGCAACGCACACTGCTCGGTATCGAAGACAATCTTCTTGCATCTCGCGCCGATCACATCAGAGCCTACATCGACCTTTACAAGGCTTTGGGTGGCGGATGGTCATGATGCCATGGCGGTTTTTTCACTCTTCAATTCATGCAGTCGCCACCCCCGAACGAAAAACTCTCCGACATCGTCCGCAACGCGCGGCCGGCACATCCGCTATGGAAAGGGGTGTTGCCTGCGCTGGCTCTCATTGCGGGCGCCTTGATCTATTGGCATTTCGGTCTCACGGACGATCATGAAAACGGGCCAGTTTTCAAAACCGAGAACATCGTCCGCGGCGACATCGATCTCATCGTCACCGCCACCGGCAACCTCGCGCCAACCAACGAGGTCACCATCGGCAGCGAGCTTTCGGGAACAGTCTCCGAGGTGCTTGTCGACATCAATGATGTGGTAAAAAAAGATCAACCCATCGCGCAGCTCGATACAGCCAAGCTCACTCAGCAGACCGAGCGCAACCGAGCAATTTTGCTCTCGGCCGAGGCACGTGTGACACTGGCCATGGCGACGCTGACCGAAAACACAGCGTCACTCGCGCGTTACCAAGACCTTCTGGAACTTAGTGAAGGCAAGACACCATCCAAGGCGCAGATGGATACGGCGCAGGCTGCGGTCGATCGCTCGAAGGCCGAACTCGAGAGCGCTAAGGCGGCGGTGAATGAGGCGCAGGCAAACCTTCGCGCGATCGAACGCGATCTTTCCAAAAGCATCATCCGCTCGCCGGTCGATGGCATTGTGCTTTCGCGCACGGTGGAGGTCGGCCAGACGGTGGCGGCTTCATTCACCGCGCCGGTGCTTTTCGTGATCGCCGAGGACCTTCGGAAAATGGATCTCGTTGTGACGGTGGCCGAGTCCGATATCGGGCGCGTGGCGGCGGGGCAGCAAGCGAGCTTCACGGTCGATGCATGGCCAACGCGCACCTATCATGCGACGGTACGGCGTGTGGCATACGGATCGGTGATCACCAACAATATCGTGACTTACAATGTGGAACTCGGAGTGGAAAACTCCGACCTCAGTCTGCGTCCCGGCATGACCGCCACAGCGGACATCGCTGTCGCGCGTGCCACACAGGTGCTTTATCTTTCGAATGCTGCTTTGCGATTTGATCCGGAATCGGTGTTGCAGTTTCTCAACAAAACCGACCCGAAACGCACGCTCGTACAGGCATTGTCGCCCCGTGGTGGCCGCCGTTGGAGCCAAAGCCCGACGATTCAGAAACCTGCCGAGCGAGGCAAGGCGACCAGCGTTTGGTACTTGCGCGATGGTGAGCCGGTCAAATGTCCCGTGAGCGTCGGCCTCACCAATGGCCGCATCACTGAGGTCAGCGGAGAAGGACTTCGTGAAGGTCTGCCGGTGATCATCAGCGCCGCTCCGCCCGCCAAGCCATGAACGAAGTGTCTTTGATCGAGCTGCGCGGCATCGCCAAGACTTACGGTCGGGGTGATGCGGTGTTCCATGCGCTGCGCGGTGTGGATCTGCGGATTGATCGTGGTGATTTTGTGGCGATCATGGGCCCTAGCGGCTCTGGCAAGTCGACCCTAATGAACTTGCTCGGCTGCCTCGATACGCCGACGGCTGGCAGCTATCTTTTTAATGGCATCGCGATTGAGTCGTTGAGCAAGGACCAGCGTTCATTGATCCGCCGCCACGCCTTGGGATTTGTGTTTCAAGGTTTCAATCTGCTGGCGCGGACATCGGCTTTGGAAAATGTCGAGTTGCCTTTGCTCTACCGCGGGGTTCCGGCGCGGCAACGCCGCGAAATGGCGCGCGAGGCCTTGGCCAGAGTCGGCATTCCCAATAAGGCGAGAAACACGCCCGCGGAACTTTCCGGCGGTCAGCAACAGCGTGTGGCGATCGCGCGGGCTATCGTCACAAGCCCAGCTACACTTTTTGCAGACGAACCCACCGGCAATCTCGATTCGAAAACCACCGTCGAAATCATGGAGCTGCTTTGCAAACTCAACAGCGATCGCGACATCTCCATCATCATGGTCACGCACGAGGATGATGTTGCGGCATCTGCCAAACGCGTGATCCGTGTGAAGGACGGATTGATCGCAAGTGATGAGAGGGTGGGGAGTTAAAGGCTATCGGTTAAAAGTTATAAGTTTAGAAATTCATGTTTTTCAATGCCTTCATCCTCGCGCTTCGTGAGATACGCCGAAACATCACCCGTGCGTTTCTGACGGTGATTGGCGTGGTGATCGGTGTGGCTGCGGTGGTGACAATGGTGACCCTCGGCCGCGGTGCCACCGAGATGGTGAAGTCGCAGATTTCGAATCTTGGTAGCAACCTTATGATTCTGAGGCCGGGCCAAAGTTGGGGGCAGTGGGGTGCGCCATTGTTCAGCCTCAACGATGTGCAGGCAGTGAGCGAGCAGGTGAGTGGTGTGCGTGCCGCGGCGCCTCTGGCGTTGGGCAGCGCGCCGGCAGTGTTCATGGAAAATGTGCGTAATACCGATTATCAGGGGACCACGCCCGAGTACTTTGAAATTGCCGGATGGAAGCTGAGTGAAGGGCGTTTTTTTGATCAGGACGATCTTCGCAAAGGCACTGCCGTATGTGTGATTGGAGAAACGGTACGCAAGGAACTTTTTGGCTCAGTCCCAGCGGTCGGCCAAAAAATCAGACTTCAAAAAACTTCTCTACTGGTGATCGGCGTCACTGCAGTGAAAGGTCAGGGCGGCTTTGGTGATGACCTCGATGACAACATCATTCTTCCCATCACCACCATGCAGCGGCGTCTTGCGGGGTTGTCGCCCCCTCAAAACATCAGCCAGATACAGATCGCGGGAATTGACGAGCAATCGTGTGCCGGAATTTTGGCCGACCTCACGCTCTTGATGCGCGAGCGCCGGAATCTTGCCGAAAACGAGCAGAACAATTTTTCGGTCATCGATACCCGCATGATTGCTGAGGCGATGAGTTCCAGCACGCAAATCATGACATCGCTGCTCGGTGCGGTGGCTGGGGTGAGTTTGTTGGTCGGTGGCATCGGCATCATGAATGTGATGCTGGTGTCAGTGACCGAGCGAACGCGCGAGATCGGCATTCGTCTTGCGATCGGCGCGCGAGCACGCGATGTGATGCTGCAATTCCTCGTCGAGGCGGTGACTCTCTCTTGGGTTGGCGGCCTCGCAGGTATTTTGATGGCTTATGGGCTGTGTCACAGCCTGGCGAAAGTCGTGGGCGCGCCCTTTGTGTTTGATCCAAAGATCAACCTGATCGCCTTTGTGTTTTCTGCGGCGATAGGTATCATCTTTGGTTTTATGCCGGCCCGACGGGCGGCATCGCTCGATCCGATAGAGGCGCTGCGTCACGAGTGAACGCATTCGTGACGCAGCGAAATTGATTCGACAGCAGGCGAATGGTCGGTTAGATAGCGACACCGTGAGCAAAACCATACTGATCCTCATTGCAGTCGCTGGAGCACTCGTTCTTGGCGGAATTTCCACTTACAACGGCCTCGTTGGAAAACAGCAGGGTGTCGATGCGGCATGGGCGCAGGTTTCCAACCAGTACCAGCGTCGTGCCGACCTCGTTCCGAATCTCGTCAAGACCGTGCAAGGCTCTGCGGACTTCGAGAAGACGACGCTTGAGAATGTCGTCAATGCCCGCGCATCGGTCGGACGCATGACCATCGATGCAAGCAAAGCGCCCGAGACCGCGCAGCAGCTTGAGGAATTCCAAAAAGCGCAAGGTGCCTTTGGCAGCGCCTTGCAACGCTTGCTGGTGGTTTCGGAAAATTATCCCGATCTAAAGGCGAGTGCCGGATTCCGTGATTTGCAGGCGCAGTTGGAAGGCACCGAAAACCGCATCGCAGTCGAGCGTGGTCGCTTCAACGAGGTGGTGAAGGATTTCAACACCAGCATCCGCAAAGTGCCTGCCGTGTTTTTTGCAGGCATGCTTGGCTTCCATCCCAGGCCTTACTTCCAAGCTGAAAGTGGCGCGGAAAAAGCGCCTGATGTGAAATTCGACTTCGGTGGCCAATCCGGCGAAGCGAAATGACATTCGCGCGCCATGCATGCGGGCGGGTCCTTTGCTTTTGGCTCGCCTGCCTTGGCCTGATGCTTGCCGCGTCGGTCGCGCGTGCAGAAGTACCCGCAAGTCCGTCGCCGCACTATGTGTACGATGAGGCGAGTTGGCTGGGGCCTGCGGCCTCGGCGGCGATCGACGAGCGCTTGCAGCAATACGAGCGAGAATCCTCGTCACAGTTGCTGGTGGCAGTTTTTCGTGCGGTGCCGGAATCGGGTGAAATGCTGGACTTCACGCAGCGGGTTTTTGAGGCGTGGAAACCAGGGCAGAAGGGTAAGGACAACGGCGCGATTCTGTTTTTCTTTGCCAATGATCGCAAACTGAGGATCGAGGTTGGCTATGGTCTTGAAGGCGCGCTGCCTGATGCGCGTTGCAAGCAGATCATCGAGGATATCATTGTTCCGCGCCTAAGTTCCGGCAACCGCGAGCAGGCGGTGGCAGCGGGTATTGAGGCGATGATCGCCGCAACCAAGGGCGAATATCAAGGCAAGGGCCGTACACTTTTGGATCAGCGCGAAGGCATACCGTTTCCAGTCATCGTTCTTTTGTTGATCATTCTTTTGGTGCTGATCTCCTCGCAGCAACAAGGCGATGTGGTGATCACGCACGGTGGGTCGCGCCATGGCGATTGGAGTCGGGCCGGCTGGGGCGGCGGTGGTGGCGGGGGATGGGGTGGTGGAGGCGGCGGATTTTCTGGCGGTGGAGGAAGGAGTGGCGGAGGGGGCGCAAGTGGTGGATGGTAATTCAGCCCGATTAAAAATGAACGAATTTCTAACGGAAAAAGAGGAGCATGCCCTGGTGCGCGAGATTCGCGCGGTGGAGGCGCGGAGCAGCGCCGAGTTGCGCGTCGTGATCACCACCAAGCTGGTATTTTGTCCGATGCGCTACGCGTGGAAACTTTTCAATCGCCTCGGCATGCATCGCACAAACGATCGCAACGGCGCGTTGATTTTGGTGATCCCGTTGGGCCATCGCTTTGCGGTGATCGGCGACAGCGCATGGGCCGAAGTGGTGGGCCCGGCCTACTGGGAGGAACTGTCCAATGCGATGGCGAGGCACCTGCGCGCGGGTCGGCGCTATGAGGCGCTCGCCTATGGCATCCGCAGCTTGGGCGCTACGATGGCGGGCGCATGGCCGGCCACCGGCGAGAACCCCAACGAGTTGCCCAATGAGATTGTTTACGAATGAAGCGGCAAAGGATTCCGTGACAGCATTCGTATCCGGTGCATGATGCATGGCGTGACATCACTCTCGATCGCCGCCCTCAAGGAATGCGCCGGCACCACTCCGGTGCAGGCTGCAGTCATCGCGCAATTGCAAAGCCGCTCGACGCGCGTGGCCAAGACCGGCAAGCCGTATCTCGAAATGGCCTTTGCCGACTCGACCGGTAAAATGAGCTTCAAGCTTTGGTCGGATTCGCCGGTCTATCAGGAAGCGGAGTCGCTCAAGGAATCGGCGGTGCTGCGGCTCGAGGCGCGCTGGACGCAAAGCTCCTACGGCATGGACGCCAAGGAGCTTGAGTTTCATGTGCCGGATGAGGCTGCGCTTAATGATTTCTATGCGGGCGATGCGGATTTGCGCCGTCGCCAGGACGCGGATTTCGTGGTGATCCAAAGTTTCTGCGCAAGCATTGCCGAGCCGCGCTTGAATGCGTTGTGTCGGTTGTTTCTCGATCAAATGGGCGACCGTTTCCGGCGTACGGCGGCGGCGCGCAAAAACCACCATGCCCGTCGTGGCGGACTCGTCGAACATGTCGCGCAGATGATGCGCTCGGCCGATGCGATTTGCGGCGTGTACCCGGAGCTCAATCGCGACCTGATGCTTACCGGTGTCCTGTTTCACGATTGCGGCAAGCTTTGGGAAAACACCTACCCGGAACATGGTTTCACGCAGACCTTTACTCTCGCCGGCGAACTGATGGGCCACATCCCTCTCGGCATTGAAATGGTCAATAAACTCTGGCGCGATTTGATGGAATCCGAGGACGCAAAGGCATGGGCCGACCTCAAGCCCGGATCCGACGACACGCGCCTTCACCTCCTGCATTTGATTGGCAGCCATCATGGCGAGCATCAGTTTGGCTCGCCTGTGCTGCCGCGCACACCCGAGGCTTTTGCCCTGCACTACATCGACAACCTCGATGCCAAGCTCGAGATGATCCGCGAAGCCTATGTGCAATCGCAAGAGATCGCCCCCAACATTGTTGAGCGGGTGTTTCCGTTGCAGAACAACCTC
>CAIVXP010000388.1 GCA_903909905.1 Akkermansiaceae bacterium | reverse complement strand
TCAGTCGGGCAAGGCCCTCACCCGCCAAGCCGAGATCTCGAGCAAAAACATCCGAACTCAAGGCACTAACGCCGCATATTGAGCTATCGACAAAAGGCCAGCCTTTACCAGTGCCCGGGCAGGGCCAATGCGGTCAAATTCGCTTCATAAGTAGGCCCTGATGCCTCCCGATGCTGGACAAATGGCGCCAGCTCAGGCAAGCATCCGCGCCGATGTCCGAATTGCCTAAAGCCTACGAACCGGGAGCGGTTGAAACCAAGTGGTACGCCGCCTGGCTCGAGGGAAAATGTTTCGTAGCCAATCCGGCTTCGGCGAAGGATGCGTACTCGATTGTCATCCCTCCGCCGAATGTCACCGGGATTTTGCACCTCGGCCATGTGCTCAACAACGCGCTGCAGGATATCCTCGCGAGGCGGGCCCGCCAAAAGGGCAAAGAGGTCCTCTGGCTGCCTGGTACCGACCATGCCGGCATCGCGACGCAGGCCAAGGTCGAACGCGAGCTGCGCGAAAGCGAAGGGCTCACCCGCCGCGACCTCGGCCGCGAGGAGTTTCTGAAGCGCATCTGGGATTTCAAAAACAAACACGGCGACATCATCATCAAGCAACTCAAGCGCCTCGGATGCTCCTGCGACTGGAGCCGCGAGCGCTTCACGATGGACGAAGCCTACACGAAGTGGGTGAGTCATGTGTTCGTCGAGCTCTTCAAGGAAGGTCTCATTTATCGCGGCAAGCGGATGGTCAACTGGTGCCCGGTGTCGCTGACCGCGCTGTCCGACGAGGAGGTCATCATGACCCCGCAGCGGTCGAAGCTTTATTTCATGAAATACCAACTCGCCGATGCGCCGGGTTAGTATTTGGAAATTTCCACGACGCGCCCCGAAACGCTGATGGGTGATGTCGCTGTGGCGGTGAACCCGAAGGATCCGCGCTTTGCCAAGCACATCGGCCGCAAGGTGCTGCGACCCTTTCCGCAGGTGGAAATCCCGATCATCGCCGACGAGCATGTCGACATCGAGTTCGGCACGGGCGCTCTCAAGATCACGCCGGCGCACGACAAGGCCGACTTCGAAATCGGCAAGCGCCACGGGCTCGAGATCATCGATGTGCTCACGCCCGATGGCCGCATCGATTGCCCGCAGTGCACGGAGCTTCACGGGCTCGACCGCTTCGTGGCGCGCAAAAAAGCCGCGGCCATGCTCGAGGAAATGGGGCTCCTGCTTAAGGTCGAGGAGTACGACAACAATGTCGGCTTTTCCGAGCGTGCGCATGTGCCGGTCGAGCCGCGCATCTCGATGCAGTGGTTTCTCAAGTACCCATGCGTCAAGGAGGCCGCCGACGCGGTGGCCAATGGCGAGATCAAGTTCCGCCCCGAGCGCTGGGCAAAGACCTACGCGCATTGGATGGAAAATTTGCAGGACTGGTGCATCAGCCGCCAGCTCTGGTGGGGCCATCAAATCCCCGTGTGGTATCGCAAGGACAAGCTCGAGGCCCTCAAAAATGCCGAGTCGCTCGACATGGCCAACCTGACTGCAGGCGACATTCATGTCGGCGTCGAGCCGCCCGCCGACGCGGCCAACTGGACCCGCGACGAGGACGTGATGGACACATGGTTCTCATCATGGCTGTGGCCTTTCGCCACGATGGCCGATGTCGGCGAAAAAAGCCCGACACTTGCGAAATTTTATCCTACGACGGATCTAGTAACTGGCCCGGACATTCTCTTCTTCTGGGTCGCGCGCATGATCATGGCCGGCTTCCGCTTCGCGGGGGAAATTCCATTCGGCAATGTGTTTTTCACCTCGATCATCCGCGACCTGCAGGGCCGCAAGATGAGCAAATCGCTTGGCAATTCGCCCGATCCGATCGACCTGATGGAAAAATATGGTGCCGACGGCCTGCGCTTCGGGCTTCTGCGCATCGCGCCCGTGGGTGCCGACCTTCGCTTTGACGAAAGTGCGGTCGAGGAAGGCCGCAATTTCGCCAACAAGCTCTACAACGCCTGCCGTTTCCGCCAAATGGCTGGCACCGAGCGCTGCGAGGCGATCACGGACACCGGCAAACTGCCGCCCTACCACATCAATGTCATGGCCAGGCTCGACGAACTGGCCGCCGACCTCGAGGAAGCATATGCCGACTATCGCTTCGGCGAAATCGCACAACGCCTTTATGAATTCCTGTGGAATGACTTCTGCGACAAGTTCCTCGAAGCGGTGAAGTTGGATCTGCGCGAAAGCGCCACGCCCGAGGAACGCGCCGCCACGCTCGCCACCTTCGATGCGGTGATGAGCCGTTACCTGCAGTTGTTGAGCCCGTACATGCCGCACATTGCCGAGGAGCTTTCCGCACGAATGGGTTATGTGGCTACGGGCGAGTTTGTGATGCAAAAATTGCTTCCCAGCATTCCGCTCATCACAGGCAACGCCGCAGCAGCACGAGATCAGGCAAACGCAGTTTATGAATCAGCCGCACGCATGCGCAACCTGAAGGCCGAGTATCAAGTCGGATCACGCAAGGATGTGCGCTTCGTGGTTCGCGGCGCAAGCTCCTGGCTCGCGGCCGAAAGCAAAGTGCTTGCCCTGCTGGCTGGCGCTGGCGCCATCGAGCTCGATTCGGCCTACGAGCCCCCCAAGGGGACCCCTGCCACCATCACACCAGTCGGCGAGGTTTACATGCCGCTCGAGGGGCTGATTGATGTCGAGGCCGAGCGCGCAAGGATCTCCAAGGAAATCGAACGCGTCCGCCAGGAAGTCAAAAAGTGTGAAGGCAAACTCGGCAATGCCTCGTTTGTCGATCGCGCACCCGCTGATGTGGTCGAGCAGGAAAAGGCCCGCCTCGAGGACTGGCGCCAAAAACTGGCCCAACTCGGCGAGATGCTGGCCGCCCTGTCATGACGACTTGCAACTCGCAATCTGACCTCTAGACTGTCGAAACAATCAATCATGCAATGATCCGTATCAACCGCATCGATAGAATCGACAAGGACTCACTCGAACTTCTCGAGGCTGCGGGTTTCCAAAATGCGGGCGCTCTTGCAAAGGTCAGCCTTGGTCTGCTGCAACGCGAACTGGAGCGCGCCAATCAACTGCTGCAAATCGTGAAGTCATTGCCGGATGCGGCACAACTTCAACAATGGATCGATTCCGCGAGGGAAATTTCAGGCATCACCGATTTGGCCATCGATGGTGACGCCGAGTCGGATGCAGCCCCCGGCAAATCCTCGGCGCGAGAACTTCTGCAATCCTCACCCGTGGCAATCCCCCTCCCCGCCCGCTTGTTGGTGGAAAACCATCTGGGGGTTTCCGATGTGCCATCGGGAATTCCGTTGGATGAACTGGAAATCGCATGCCGTCTCAACAGCGAGCTCGCAGTGGGCGATCCACCCGCCATTTTCAAAGCCAGCAACGCCAGCGCCAAAGCCAGCAACGCCAGCGGTTTTGTCCGGCTCTCCGAAGTCAACGCGCCCAAACTCGAAATCGACACCTCACGCCTCCGGTCGTTTGACGGGCTCAGCAGCAAGGATTTTCAACCCGCCAAATCATCGCATTCAGCCGAATCGGATCGGATCGCATTGATCCGCGCGCCGCGCAAAGAAACCAATGAAGGTCGTGATCCCAACTCGCGTTGGTATTTGCGTGGCATTCTTCACAAGAACCCCCTGCTGATTTATTTTGGCGCGGTGTCAACCGTGCTGATGATGGTCTCCATTCCCTTGGCCATCGTCTCAGCCTTTCTTCTGCTGTCATCCACGCATATGCCGAAGTTTTTTTCTTGGGTGCCTTCATGGCTGATCATAATTCCATTCCTTGTGCCGCCCGCAGGCTTGATTTATTTCGTCTTGGGCAACATGGGAAGTTGCAGGGTTTGCTGCCAAAAGCTCTTCGTGCCCAAAACCCATCTCAAAAATTCACGGGCGCACCACGTCCGGGTGCTCGGTTACATCTTTCCTCTGTGCCTGCACATCATCCTTTTCCGCTGGTTCCGCTGCACCCATTGCGGCACCCCAATCAGGCTCAAAGAGTAAGCCACAAAACTGCTGGCGTTTACCGTGATGCGGATCGACAAACCATTTGCACTGCTCGCATGCCTCACGGTCTGCTCGTGTGGCGTCAAAAAAGACCCCACTGCAAATAGCCAAGCCTCGCCATTTGGCAGCACCGGGATCCCGCCGCAATTGCGGGCAAAGGAAAACAACGCGCCAGGGACGCCGGTTGCTCCGGGAGGCACCACCCAGCCAGCTGCGCCAGTCGCGGGCATCACGCCTGAAAGCGAAATCTTCTTCACCAATCCGGATGACCCGGACGCGGAGACGCCTGAGCTTTCAACAATTTTAGCCGAATCGAAAAAACGCCGCGGCCCATGGGAATCAAGCGAGAGCATCGCCAAACGCCGAGCCACGCGAGAAAGCCGGGCTCTTCTGATCTGGTTCACCGATTCTGCGCAAAGCCCGATGTGCAAAGCCTTGTCACAAGAACTTTTCTCCACACCGGATTTCGAAAAATGGGCAGCCGAAAACCTTGTGCGCCTGAAGCTTGATTCAAATGTGAAAATCGAGGACCCCGACATCGGGCTCGACGACAAGGAATCTCTGCGCATCGACATGCAAAACCACGTGGCCAAGCTCAAGAAACAGTACCGCGTGCTTGGTCACCCATCGGTCATCATGATCGGCCCCAGCGGGGAGGTGATCGGACGATACCGCGGTTACAAGCGTGGCGATGCAAATTACCTTTGGGGTAAGATCAAACATGCTGTGAATGTCGCGACAGAATCCCGCTGCCAATGGCGCTCCGATCTTGAAGCCAAAGGCTATCGGGAATGGAAGGACCGAAGAGGTCTCAGCGTTTTTGCCAAACTGACCGGATACGCGAATGGCGACCTTACTCTCATCGAGCCCGATGGCACTCGCTCAAAAACCCGCGAAGACCGGCTTTCCGACGCCGATCGCGCATGGATCGCCGAACAAAAGAAATTGCGCGGAATGTAGAAGCTCGCGGTTCTTGATGCTTTGGGCAGTCGCGATAAGAAAAACGGCCTCAGATGGGGCAATCCGATCGCTTGAGGATTTCCTCGATGCTTTCTCAATTCCGAGTTGGCATGACTAGCCCAAGCATTTAGCGTTCCACCAGTAATGTCTGCAAAGTCAAATTTCCACTTCACCGGCATCTGCGGCACGGCCATGGGAGCCGTGGCCGCTGCTATGAAACAGCGCGGTTTCGCCGTCACTGGATCCGATGCCAATGTCTATCCGCCAATGTCGGATTTTCTGCGCGACCAAGGAATAAATATCAGTGAAGGGTATGATGAAAAAAATATCCCTGCTGATACGGATGTAGTCATCATTGGCAATGCGATTTCCCGAGGCAATCCGGAAGCAGAGGCATCACTCGAACGCAAACTTCTCTATCATTCTCTGCCCGAGGTGATGAAAGAGTATTTCCTGCGCGGAAAAAGAAACTTCATTGTCTCTGGCACCCATGGAAAAACAACCACCGCTTCGATGCTCGCGTGGCTGCTGGAGAATGCAGGAAAAAATCCCGGCTTCATGATTGGCGGACTGCCGAAAAACCTTGGCTGCGGAGCGCGTTTCACTGATTCGGAATTCACTGTTCTCGAAGGCGACGAATACGACACTGCTTTCTTCGACAAACGCTCGAAATTCCTTCATTACCTGCCTGAATGCGTCGTCATCAACAACATCGAGTTTGATCATGCTGACATCTATGCGTCGCTCGATGAAATCAAGCTTACCTTCCGCCGCCTGCTCAACATTGTGCCACGCACCGGCATGGCATTCATCAATGGGGATGATCCAAACTGTCTGCAGGTTGCCGCACAAGCGCCGTGCCCAATCACAACTGTTGGCTTCTCGGAAAATTGCAGTCTACGCATCGAAAATGTAAGATACGATGAGCATCGTAGTTCATTCACCCTTGGCGGCATGTCATGCTCGGTTCAGATGACCGGTGAGTTCAATGTCCGTAACGCCGCGATGGCTGCGGCTGCCGCTAGCTTCGCCGGATTGACGCCAAGCGATATTTCGGCGGGACTCGACTCCTTCGAAGGGGTGGCTCGACGCCAGGAACTCAAAGGCGAGGTCAACGGCATCAAGGTAGTCGACGATTTCGCCCATCACCCGACAGCGAT
>CAIVXP010000387.1 GCA_903909905.1 Akkermansiaceae bacterium | reverse complement strand
GTGACGAAAGACAAATGAAAAGATGAAGAGTTGCAGCAAGGGCGTCACCAAGGCCCAGCCAAAGCCCAATGAGGAGCGCTTGTAGAGAATCTTGAGATCGCGCGAGAAGAGGACGGAAAAAAGATCCGCCAAATGCCGCCATGCATGTTCATGGCTCGGCCGATTGATGACACTTGCGCTCATGAGTAGATTTCTAATTCGGGATTGGCGGTGACCGCCGAAGGTTTTTTCTCATCCTCGTAGGCCTTCGATGCTTTGCCGCGCAATCGCCTCACGCGACGCCGCGATTTCCAGAGCGCGATTGGCCCCAAAACATGACCTTTGATTTCAAGCATGATGGTGCGGATCGAGGTTTGGTTGCGACCACAAAGGCAGCGCCAAAGTTGACGCGCTTGATGCATCGGAATTTCGGCGAGGATCCTCACCAATCCGCGGCCATCGCGATCACGAAGGAAAGTGGTGAGATGGTACGCGGCATGGCCTTTGCTGTAATTCAGAATTTGCCTGTTCAATGCATCGGCATCCACCCGGTGCCGGTGCCAGACAAATGCCTTCGGTTGATAAGTGATCGTGTGCCCGGCCTTGAGGGTCTTGTAAAAAAGATAAGTATCTTCGCTGCAGCCAGTTGGCGTGCCGGCACCCAACGCTTCATCCAACATACCGACATCCGGATCACACAACAGCGATGCCCTCAACGCCGCATTCGCCGTGGCACCAATCGTCCATGTCGGCACTGCTTTGCGGCGAAATGAGTCAAACCATTTACGATCATAATCAAAACGCTCATAACCGCGGCCAAGCCCGCCGTAATTTTCAAATTCGATCTGGGAGCGAGTTTCAAGCTCGAGCGGCAACACATTGCCGGTCACCAGCATCACATCACTTCGATCAAACGGCTCGAGCAAGTTTTCCAACCAATCAGGCGGAAATGTCACATCATCATCCGTGCAGACGAGAATCTCTCCCTTGCTTGCGGCAAATCCCGCATTTCTCGCAAATGAAAGACCGGCGCGCACTTCGTCGATCTTCCTGACCATCGGAAATTCGGCAACGACCGGAGCCGTGAGGCCTGATGCGGGATGATTATCGACCACGATGATCTCGATCGTATGGGTCGTCTTCTGTTCACTCAACGAACGCAAACATTCACGCAAGGCGTTTGGCCGATCATATGTGGCAATAACGACTGACGCGGAGAGTCTTGCAGATCGCCGATCGATGGCATTTTCTTTCACTGCAATGGCGAATTTTTTAAGGTCGGCCATCGCTTGAGACCAAATCAAAGCACCACTCAAAGATGAGGCGGGATCCAACAATTTCATGCCGAGAGCCTGCACAGCCTCATCCGCGATTCGATCGGCAGAAATCGCGCAGCCAAGGTTTCTGATGAAAACTTCCGCAATGGCATTTCCATCGAAGGTGATGATCACGCGCGTGAGATTGTAATCCTTCACATCGTCGATCGCTACGGGTTCACCAGTGATCTCCCATGTGCGCACAGCGATGCCCTCTAGCGAGGTGACTTTCCGCTCATCATTGGGCATAATAGGATCGTCGAGTGCGAAGCCCCCTCTTTCTTTGGACAGTGCAGCCGTACGCTTTTTCGCCTTGGGATAACGAAAAAGGCCGGCGAATGAGCCCCTCAGTTCGGCACTGATCAATTCGTGAGGAATCTCGACGGGCCTGAACTTCGATTGCAGCCAACGCCGCAGGTTCCATTCTCGCAGCCACCACCACGCGAGCTTCGCAAGTCCACGTCTTTCTTCCGGAAACTCGATGGCATTGCGAACCAGATGCGAATAAAAGCCGATGCCATTGTTCGCAATCTGCGTGTGTAGATGCTCGAAATCCCGACGATGCCTGTGTCGCACCATGGCCGCCGGCTCGTACACCAGCGTGTGACCGAATTTCAGCACTCGGAAAAACATGTCGAGATCACCACCACCATTTGTGACAGTGCCTACATCCAGCGCTGGATCGAACATGCCGATTTCACTAAATACCGAGCGCCGGTAAGCCATGTTTGCTCCCGTGCCGAACTTTCCGGCTCCCGCATGCAGCATCGCCAATTTCTCGCGTTCGGTATCACTTGGCCGATACCACTTCCTCACAAAACCCCTGCTAAAACCGCCGTATTTTTCGAAAAGCACCTGCGGCTCAGTCTCGAGTTCGTATGGCACCACCAGCCCCGTCACCGCCATGACATCTTCATTTCGCGCAAACATCCGCACGATGGCATCGGACCAACCTTCATCCACCACGACATCGTCGTCGGTGTAAGCGACAATGTCTCCCTTGGCCGAAGCAATCGCACGGTTGCGCGCCCAATCAAGCCCCGGCGTCGGCTCAAGGATGTAAGTGACCTCAGGAAACGAAGTTTC
The DNA here is from genome assembly GCA_903909905.1 of Akkermansiaceae bacterium. Classification (GTDB taxonomy): domain Bacteria; phylum Verrucomicrobiota; class Verrucomicrobiia; order Verrucomicrobiales; family Akkermansiaceae; genus Luteolibacter. The sequence goes on along the minus strand of CAIVXP010000387.1, from coordinate 5,235 downwards.
AATCAGCTCCCGCGTCGCGTTGGTTTTCGGCGCGTTGTCGATGACCAGGATCTCCAAGGGCGCGCGCGGAATTTTTCGAAGCGCATTGAGACAAATCGCGAGATGCTTCGGCCGATCGCGCGTGCAAACGGCAACCGAGAGACTCGGCAACGAAGACAACGGCGGCTGATGAAGCTTCGCCATGTCCTCGATATTCCATGCAGTTTTCGAAACCGGATTCTCCAAGGCCAAATGAATCAGATGGTGGATCAATTTCGTGGCGCATTGATCCATGAGCGCCGCGACCATTTCAGATGCCGGACAACGATCTCCTCTTGCGGGAATGGCAATGGTGTCGATCGGCTGACCCCGCCATCGCACGATGAGCTGAAGAAACGCATAACCAGCCAATCCTTCTATATCGGAAATCGGATCGGATACCTCAAGGTCGGCAACTTTGATTGGTCGATGCATGATGTTAAAAACTTTTGGTCTGCTGAATCACTTTAGGCACCTACGACGGAAGCCCATCTGCGAGCTTGGATTTTCTCCAATAGGGAAATTCGAGCGACGGCATGGTTGTCATCAACAACCGGTGCTGAACTTGCCAACATGCGACGATTGGGCGATCTGCGTTTGCCAGTAAGTAGCCAAACAAGACTCTTGAATGACAATTCATGAAGTCGCTGATTCAGCATCAACATGGGATCCGACAAAATCGCGCGCGCGGCGGAGTTAATGCAAGATCGGTAGTCACAACCATCGTAGCTTTTGGAGACGAGGTAACTGTGAAAATGCCCTTCCGCCCAGCGGAAGATTGTCTCAGGCAAATCGCGGTTGCGAGCCCGGGCCTGATCCATGACGACCTGGTAGGACATCGCCATTGATGGCACTTGCGAACTCATGCAGGCATTGCTTTGGCGATAGCCCACCAGCACATCGTCCACGAGTCCCACCTCCCATTTTTCCGCAATACGGATCGACAAATCCCAATCTTCACAACCTTGCCCACCATATTGCTCATCTCGCGTCAAATAGGGTCCCGCCCGCTCGATTGCGCTCGCACGAAACAGCGGGACACTCGCACTGCCAATGAAATTTCTCAGCATGATCGCCGACCTCACATCGCCTTCAATCGTAGAGTTTGATTTGTAACCAAGCGAGGCGCCTTTCTCATCGATCCATTTATGCCAGCAATATACCAAAGCTGTCCGCTCACCCCGCTCCTTCATGCAGTCCAACTGCCGCTCCAGTTTTTCCGGCTCCCAAACATCGTCCGCATCCAGAGGCGCGATGTACCTCCCGCGCGCGAAACGGATTCCCGTGTTGCGAGCCGCACCAACACCGGCGTTGGCTTGCCGGATCAGGCGAATTCGCGAATCATTTTTAGCCATGCCCGCCACCACCTCCGAGGTGTCATCGGTGGAACCGTCATCCACTACGATGATCTCAATCTCACGCAAGGTTTGGCTTTGCGCCGAAGCGACAGACAGTCCGATCCATCGTCGCGCGTTGAACGCCGCGATGATCACAGAGACAGTTGGTAGGGAGGACATGAACCTGACAAAAAACGATTCACCGGTTCACTTGCACCGCGCCGAAATGGCCAATCGTAAGGATTCGCCATAAAGAAATACGGGAGCACACACGCCACAGAAAAAAGGCCACCGATACGGATAGCCGAGTACACGATCACGGGGGGAGATCATGGTAACAGGGTTACCATGCAATCACCCGCCAGCAACCGGTTTTGGGATAATTATCTCGTGGGTGGCGCGCAGGCGGATGTCCTTATTTCACCTTCTCGATGTCGCCAGGCTTCCATGTGCGGCCAAGTGCCGCTTCGCCCGGTCCGTAAAGCCGGAGGATAGCAAAGTAGCCCTTGCCCGACACGGTTGCCAGCCAGTTGCCCTCTTTGCCTGCAGGTGCTTGCGGCCCAAGAAAAAGATGCGTGCTGCCATCGGAATTGGGAACCGGCTTGTCGCGCGAACCCAGCGACGGAAATGCTTGGCCATTGGCGAGACCCGAGCCGTTTTCCGCCTCGTAAAGCGTGACCGACCAAAAGTTGCCTGCCGGAATGTCATGCGGCAACTCAAGGCGATAGTTGCTACCGCCCGAGAGCGCCTGACCCTCGCTGTCGCTGAAAGCGATCATGTACATCGCTCCCTTGCCCGGCACCTGTGACACCATGCCGGGACTCACCGAATAATAATTGCTGAAAAACCAAATGCGCGCATCCAGATCAAGGTAGCCACCTGCGAGATTTCTCCATGCCAGATCCATCGATGGCTTGGGGTTGGCCGGTGTGATGTCGGGCAAGGGGTGGATCCAACGGCGGTCGGGATAAATGCGCAGTGAGCGGTCGCCCAATTTTTCTTCGAAGGCAACCACGCGGCTCATCTTGTACGCCGTCTTCGCCGCACGATCGAGTATCGCGCGCGTCTTGTCATCCGGGCTGAACGGCTGCCCCTTGATGATGCCAATCGAGGCCAAATGCCCGAGTCCATCCGCATCGGCCAGACTCGCATCTTCGCTGTCGACCAGACGCTTGAGTTGATCAAACGCGCTCCCGTTGCTCACCGGAAGCATGTCGACATCAACGCCGGAGGCATTGGGAAACACCATCGCTTTGGCGCCTTCTTTGTTCTGCAGCGGATAAATCTTCGATTGCTCGATCAAGGCCACCGCTGGGTCGAGATTTTTTGGATCCTGATAGAATGCTCGCAGGAAAACGAACACATTGCGGGTCCCCGAGCGATAGACGAAATACCCTTCCGGCACATCGCCTTCATAATCTGGCGGCAGCAGGAGAAACTTTCCGCCCTTGCCACCATCAGGGCCCGGTAGACCCACATCACCGGCAAACTTGCCGCCATCGACGGGAATCGGCCGCTGCCAGAAATCCAGCAGAATGCCCTGCAGGTTGGGCGGTGCCTCAAACACGACCGGGCCCTCCTTGCCCAGGTCCACATAGCCCATCGCATAAATGACATCGGAGTTCGGCGTCGTCACCAGCGTCTTGGCATCGAGACGCTTCTTCCAAATCGGCAACACATTGTATCCGGCACCAAAGGTTTTTTCCGAGCCATCCTTCATGCCCAGCGTATTGATCAAAGGCAAGGCCCAGAGATAGGCCTGCGTCGCACGCTGAAAGAGCAACTCATCGCGCAAGATTTGAGCGGACTCTTGGGTCGGCCGGTTTTCCTGAAACTTCGCGCCCGCCAACTCATCGAAGCGGGTCGTCTGCGCATGCAGTGATGTGGTGCCAAGGCCGGCAACTACCGCAAGGGCGGAAGCGATTATGTTTTGTGCAATCGGGGTTCTCATGGATTTGTAATTCGGGGTTGATGCAAGGAGCCTCGGTAAAAGCAACGCGCCGACCAAAGGCATAGATCAGGTAATATCGTTAGAAATGACTTATGGTTAAATTGTATTACTGAGAGGCACTTTGCCAAGATATGATTGGCGGTTTTTGATATGCAAAAAACGCAAGACCCGAAAGGCTCACACCCCCCCACCCGCTTCCGCAATGGCGCAATCTCAGACAAATGATTTCCATTCGGCCAAATGCCGCGCACAATGAGCGCCGGCATCCGCGTTCATCCGCACAGCACCAGCCCCTCCCATGAGCTCCACCATTCCCGTCGAACACAACGATCCGATCAATGCTGCCATTCTCGCGATTTCGGAAGATCTCGTCGCCGGATTTCAGCGTCAGCCATTTCACGTGATCGCCGAAAAATCCGGTGTACCGCTCGACACTGTGCTAGAGCGTATCGGCGCGATGCTCAAGGCCGGCGTGATCCGCCGCGTGCGTCAGACACTGCTCTCGACCAAGCTCGCGCACGGCGCGCTTGTGGCATGGAAAGTGCCAGAGGAAAAACTCAACGATGCCTTCGACTTCATGGCCAAAGAGGATCCGTTCTCGGGTCATGTCGTGATCCGCTCGACCGACACTGAAGTCTCCGGTTCCGGCTATCGACTCTGGACAACCCTCAAGGTTCCCGTCGGACAATCACTCGATCACCACGCAACCACTTTGTTGCGACTCACTGGTGCGACTGAATATTTGCTCATGCCCGCTAACGGCGTCTTTGCGCTCGGCGTCGGTCACACGCGTCGCAAGACCCTCGAGCCCGGCGACAAGTCCGACGAACCTGCGAAGATGATGACCACCGCCACAGTCGATCTCACGCCAGAGGAATGGGCGGTGCTGCTCGCGTTGAAGGAAGAGCTCGCCGCAGACGAAATCACCGCCAACCCATGGGACAAGCGCGCGCAAATCGCCGGCGTCTCACTCGAGCTTTTCTGTGAAGTTGCCGAAACACTGAACTCGAAAAAAGTCATCGGCCGTTTCTCGACCTTTCTGGAACATGTCAAACCCTCCGCCACCGGCCAGCGCGTCACCCGCTTCAACGGCCTCTTTCATTGGGCCGTGCCGAAAGGCCGCGAAATCGAAGGCGGCGCGGAAGTCGGTCGCCATTTTTGCATGACCCATTGCTACTGGCGCGAAGGCGGACCCCAATTCGGCAATGTCAACATCATGGGCGTCGTGCACGGCACGGAAAAAGATCGCGTCCTCGAACACAAGTCCGCCATCGATCGCCACCTCGCCGCTATCGGCATCCCGGTTTCCTACACGAATGTGTTCTGGGGCGGACGCTCGGAAATAAAACCCTCGGAAATTTCGCCGAAGGTCTATGCCGAGTGGCATGCGAAACATGCCCAGGCTTGAGGGACGATACGGTCTTGCCGAGCCAACCCCACCGACCTCACGCAAACTTGGCACTTGGAAAGCAAGGGCATCGGCTCCATTCTGGTGGCATGAAAACAAAAGCGGTTTCATTGCTGCGCGAGCTCACCGAAGCGCATTCAGTGCCGGGTCACGAAGACGAGGTGCGCGCGATCTTCGTCGATGAACTTAGCGACAGCGGCGATCTCTTCACCGATCGCATGGGCTCGGTGTTCTGCGATCTCGCCGGCGAAGGACCGCGCGTGCTGATCGCCGGTCACATGGATGAAATCGGATTTCTCGTGCAGAACATCACGCACGAGGGATTCATCCAATTCGTCGCACTTGGCGGATGGTGGGAACACAACCTGCTTGGCCAACGCGTCGAAATCCTCACCCGCGCGGGAGAAAAAATCCTCGGTGTCGTCGCCTCACGACCACCACATTTCCTGCCCGAAGCACAACGCCGCCAAGTCCAGACGATCGAGCAATTGTTCATCGATGTCGGCGCCGAATCCCGACTG
>CAIVXP010000386.1 GCA_903909905.1 Akkermansiaceae bacterium | reverse complement strand
GCTCTGATTGAAGGTATCTTCATTCTTACCGCCTTCGCAGTGCCGTTCTAAGCATTCTACGCCGCACGCGTCACAAGGCGCGTGCGGCGACGCTTTCTCCAAGTCCGATAACCCTTTCCCATGATCACCTTACTTGCAGCCCAAGCCGCCGGAGACGCCGGCATTGTCGAAACCATCCAGAAGACCTTCGGCCTCAACGCCCCGTTCTTCATCGCACAGGTGATCAATTTCTTCCTCGTCATCTTCGTGCTGAAGAAATTCGCGTTCGGTCCGATCCAAACGATCCTCGAACAACGCCGCGCCCGCATCGCCGAGGGCGAAGAAAAGCTCAAGCGCATCGAGAAACAACTCGCCGAGTCGGAGCAAACCACCGCCGCCGCTATCGCCAAGGCCAACGAGGACGCCGTGCGCCTCATCAACGAAGCCAAGCAGGGCGCCGCCGCATTCAGCGAACAAAAGGCCCAGGAAGCGATCTCCCAAGCTCAGCAAATCCTCGCCAAGGCCGAAGCCGCCGCCAAAGCCGACCGCGACCGCCTTCACTCGGAACTCAAGCGCGAGTTCGGCCGCCTCGTCGCCACCACCACCGCGCAAGTCACCGGCAAGGTGCTCAGCAACGACGACCAAAAGCGCATCAACGACGAAGCGCTCACCAAAATCGAAGGCTGATCGCTCCAACCCGTTTTTCCTCTCTCCTTATGAAAGTTTCAAAAGTCGCCGCCGCCACCGCACGCCGCCTGTTCGGGCTCTGCCAGACCGGCGGAAGGCTCGACGAAACGAAACTGCGCACCGTGGTGGCGCGACTCATCGAGTCGAAACCACGCGACTACCGCGCCGTGCTGGTCGCACTGCAACGCCTCACCCGCCTTGATGCCGACCGCCGCCGCGTCACCGTCGAAAGCGCCGTCGCGCTCGATGATGCCTCGCGCCAACGCGTGGTCGATGGCCTCGCGAAAGCCCACGGCCCGAACCTCACCATTTCCTACACCGTCAACCCCGAGCTCATCGGCGGCCTGCGCATCCGCGTCGGCAACGATGTGCTCGACGGCTCGGTGCAAGGCCGCCTCGCCCGCCTTGCCAACGCATTCTGATCCTATTCTCCGCCGAAATCCAACAACGCCAACCAGCAACCCTTCCTTATGAGCAGCATCCTTCAGGAACTCGAACAACAAATCGCCGGCATCACCTCGTCGGTCGAAAAATCCAATGTCGGCACCGTCCGCCAAGTCGGTGACGGCGTGGCCAAAGTGGAAGGACTCTCCGGCGTCCTGCTCAACGAAATGGTCGACTTCGGCGGTGGCGTCACCGGCATGGCACTCAACCTCGAAGAAAGCGAAGTCGGCGTCGTGCTGCTCGGCGATTACTCGGCCGTCAAGGAAGGTTCCGAATGCCGCACCACCGGCAAGCTGCTCTCGGTACCCGTCGGCGAAGCGCTCCTCGGCCGCGTGGTCAACGCGCTCGGCCAACCGATCGATGGCAAGGGCGACATCGCCGCCGCCGCGCAATACCCGATGGAGAAAATCGCTCCCGGCATCATCAAGCGCAAATCCGTCACCGTCCCGGTTCAAACCGGCATCATGTCGATCGACGCGATGATCCCGATCGGCCGCGGCCAACGCGAGCTGATCATCGGCGACCGCGCCACCGGCAAAACGACCATTGCCGTCGACACGATCATTTCCCAAGCCCAACAAAACAAGGCCGCCGAGCAAGGCAAGCTGCAGAACCACAAGCCGCTTTATTGCATCTATGTGGCGATCGGCCAAAAGCTCTCGAACGTGGCCCGCATCCAGAAGACCCTCGAGGATGCCGGTGCGATGGAATACACCACCATTGTTTCCGCTTCCGCATCGGATGCCGCCGCGATGCAGTACCTCGCCCCTTACGCCGGTTGCTCCATCGCAGAGTACCTCATGGACCAAGGCAAGGACTGCCTCATCGTGTTCGACGACCTCTCGAAGCACGCCGTGGCTTACCGCCAAGTCTCGCTCATTCTCCGCCGCCCCTCCGGTCGCGAAGCTTATCCGGGCGATGTGTTCTACCTTCACTCCCGCTTGCTTGAGCGCTCGGCGCGTCTCTCCGATGCTGCCGGTGGCGGCTCGCTCACCGCGCTGCCGATCATCGAAACCCAAGCGGGCGACGTCTCGGCCTACATTCCGACCAACGTGATTTCGATCACCGACGGCCAGATCTACCTCGAAACCGACCTTTTCTACCAAGGGATCCGCCCCGCGATTTCGGTCGGTCTCTCGGTGTCGCGCGTCGGTTCCGCCTGCCAAACGAAAACGATCAAGTCAGTCGCCGGCACCACCAAGCTCGACCTCGCGCAGTACCGCGAACTCCAAGCCTTCGCACAGTTCGGCTCGGACCTCGACGCCTCGACCAAGAAGAAACTCGACCGCGGCGCCCGCATCGTCGAGCTCTTCAAGCAAAACCAATACAGCCCGCTCGGCATGGAAATGGAAGCGGTCTATCTCTTCGCGATGCAGAACGGTTACTTCGACGATGTCGCAGTGGCCGATGTGCGCCGCTTCCAGGCCGCCATGGGTGAGTTCTTCTCGACTCGCAAAAACGACCTGCTCGACAAGATCCGCAACGAAAAGCCCGACCTCAAAAAAGACGCCACCTCGGTCGACGCCCTCAAGCAGGCAATCGAAGACTTCAAGAAGAGCTGGAAATAAGTTAATCGCTCACCGTTAAAAGTTATTGGTTGTTTCAATAATACCTCAGCCACTTTTAACAAATAACCTCTCACATTTAACTCTTCACCATGGCCAACCTCCGCGACATCCGCCGACGCATCAAGTCGGTCAAAAACACCGCGCAAATCACCCGCGCGATGCAGCTCGTCGCGGCGGCCAAAATGAAGAAGGCCCAGGATCAGGCACTTGCCGGCCGCGAGTACTCCTCGCACCTCACGCAAGTGCTCTTCGACATCCGCAAGAACTTCTCCGAAGAGTCGCACCCGCTGCTCGAAAAGCGTGAAGGCAACCGCGAGCTGGTGTTGGTGATCTCGACCGACAAAGGCCTTTGCGGACCGCTCAACACGAACCTCGCCCGCAAACTGCGCGCGGTGGCTTCGCCCGATGCGGACTATGTCACTGTCGGCCGCAAGCTGCGCGTGCTGCTGGAAAAACTCGGCAGCAATGTCATCGCTGATTTCGTGGTGAAGGATCCCGTGCCATTCGCGCAGACCCGCCCGATCGCGAAGTTTCTCACCGAGCAATTCCTCGCCGGAAAATACGACAAGGTTTCGATCGCCTTCACCAACTTCATCAACACCCTGCGTCAAGAGCCGGAAGTGGTAACGCTGCTGCCGATCCGCGAACAGGCCAACGCCGAGGTTTTCGGCGCCGAGACCATCACTGCCGACCGCGGACACGACTTCACCTTCGAGCCGAATGCCGCCGAGGTGCTCGCCGCGATCCTGCCGCTGTATGTCAACTACGAGGTCTTCCAAGCGCATGTCGAATCCCGCGCGTCCGAACACTCGGCACGCATGGTCGCGATGAAGTCGGCCACCGACAACGCGAAGAAATTCATCAAGGAACTCACTCTCGAGTACAACAAGCTCCGCCAAGGCGCGATCACCGCCGAGCTTCTCGAAATCACCACCGCGATGAAGGCGATGGAATAAAAATCCATCACCGGCAACCAGCACACTCCTCTTACTGAACACCGCAAACTTCCCAACCCGCAACCTCCCAATGAGCAACCAAGGTACTATCGTCCAGATCATCGGCGCCGTCATCGACGCCGATTTCTCCCAAGCCGCAAAGCTTCCCGAGATCTACAACGCGCTGGAAATCCAGTATGTTCTCAACGGAGTCGACACCAAGCTCGTGCTCGAGGTGCAACAACACCTTGGCGACGGATGGGTGCGCGCAGTTGCGATGTCCACCACCGATGGCCTCAAGCGCGGCATGGCCCTTACCGACACCGGCAAGCCGATCGCCGTGCCTGTCGGCAAACAAGTTCTTGGTCGCATCTTCAATGTCACCGGCGACCTCGTCGATGAAAACGTGCCGATCGCCAACCCGAATCTCCGTTCGCCGATCCATCGCCCGGCACCAACGCTCACCGAGCAATCGGCCACCGCGGAAATTCTTCCCACCGGCATCAAGGTCATCGACCTCATCTGCCCGCTGCTCAAGGGCGGCAAGGGCGGCATGTTCGGTGGTGCGGGCGTCGGCAAGACGGTCGTGATCATGGAGCTCATCAACAACATCGCCAAAGCACACGGCGGTTTCTCGGTGTTCGCCGGCGTCGGCGAGCGTACCCGTGAGGGCAACGACCTCTACTGGGAAATGATCGAGTCCGGCGTTATCGCCACCGAAAAGGATGAGAAGGGTCATGTGAAACTCGACGGCCAAGGCAACCCGATCCTCACCGAAGGCTCGAAGGTCGCTCTCTGCTACGGCCAAATGAACGAGCCTCCCGGCGCGCGTCTCCGCGTCGCCCTCTCGGCACTCACCATGGCCGAGCACTTCCGCGATGAGGACAACCAGGACGTTCTTCTCTTCGTCGACAACATCTTCCGTTTCTCGCAAGCCGGATCCGAAGTTTCCGCGCTCCTTGGCCGTACCCCTTCGGCCGTGGGTTACCAGCCAACCCTCTCCGAGGAAATGGCCGCCCTCCAAGAGCGGATCACCTCGACCAACAAAGGCTCGATCACCTCGATCCAAGCGGTCTATGTGCCGGCGGACGACCTCACCGACCCCGCCCCCGCCAACACCTTCGCTCACCTCGACGCCACCGTCGTGCTCGAGCGTTCGCTCGCCGAGCAAGCGCTCTTCCCAGCCGTCGATCCGCTCGCATCGACTTCAAAGGCGCTCGCTCCCGAAGTCGTCGGCGAAGAACACTACCGCGTCGCCCGCGGCGTGCAGCAGGTGCTCCAACGCTACAAGGACCTTCAGGACATCATCGCGATTCTCGGCATGGACGAGCTTTCCGCCGAAGACAAACTCACCGTCTTCCGCGCCCGTAAAATCCAACGCTTCCTCACCCAGCCCTTCCACGTCGCGGAAGTTTTCACCAACGTCTCCGGCGTGCTCTGCTCGATCGAAGACACGGTCCGCGGCTTCGCCGAAATCCTCGACGGCAAGTGGGACGACGTGCCCGAAGGCAACTTCTACATGAAGGGCAGCATCGATTCAGTCT
>CAIVXP010000385.1 GCA_903909905.1 Akkermansiaceae bacterium | reverse complement strand
TTGCGGATGGCCAAGCCAGCGTCCTTGACGCGGCGGCTTGCTTTGTCGATGTCGAAGTAGGTGATGCGAGCGCCTCCCTTTGTAATGACCACGCCGTTTGCGAGTGTGTAGGGGTAAGCGGCGGAGCCTGAGGTCGGTAGGGCGATCTCATGGTTCATGAAGACACGCACGGTTGTGGCATTTAGGGAATACGCTCCCAAACCGTCGGGCGTGCCTGGTGGAGAGAAGTTTCCGGCGCTGGTGGAGTTCAGCGCGCCGGTAGCGCCCTCAACTGTGTCACCGATGGTAAAGACGGGACTCACGAAGTAACCCGCACCCGGGGTGGCTTTCATGAGCGTCGATCCCCCGCTGCCTCCGAGGATGGTGTATTTGATGCCTTCCTTGCCTTGGACAAGGGGATTGAGGCTGCCGACCACAGTTCCAGCTGCGGCGTTTTCGGAGATGTTGAATGGTCCAGTGGCCGTGATGGGTGGCTGAGCTGTGCCGAAATTCCATGTGGTGGAGTCGGAGATGCCCGCAAAGTTGTTTCCGGCGATATCTTGGATCGCTCCGGCTGTGATTTGCACAGAGTAGCTGCCAGCCGTCTCAAAGCTGTTTGCAGGATCGATCGTAACGGTGCCGAGATTCACCGTGACTGCCGCAGAGGTGACATCAATCGTCTCAAAGATCGTATTGTCTTCCCGCCGGATGATAATATTTCCTGTTCCTTTTTGGATGAGCTCGTTGAAGTTCACGCGCAGGTTCGACGCGATTGGTAGCCCGCCACTCCCATCGCTGGGCGTCAAGAATACGATCGAAGGAGCTGTGGTATCCACCCCGGTGGTCTCGTTCACCGTCAGCTTCAAGGCCGGATCTCCTGGGTCGAAGGTGTTTCCTTTGCCTGAGAAGGTGATGGCATCCGGCGCATTCACTGCGGCAATGATAATACTGAAGTCCTCTCCAGTATTGATGCGTGCCGCGAGTGTGGCCTTGGCTGACTCTGTCAAATTCAGAGTGAATGTGTTAACTGTCGGGTCTATGTTGGTCGGCGTGTAGGTGAATTGGCCAAGGGAAATGGGAGCATTTGTAAATTGGGCCGTGTCGATGCCATTTGCATAAACGGGGTTGAAGGTTTTTCCAGTTGGCGCATCTGTGGTGAGGAAAAACTCAAATTGTGTGCCCGTTGAAAAACTGCGGTTGTTTTGACGCAGGGTGAACTCCGCCGAGTTGATGCCGGTGATTTGCGAAGCTCCACTCAGCCCAAAGTCGAGCTTGGTGAAATTAAAGACGCCCAAGTCGTAGCGGGCAAAGGTTCCTTGGCCGCTACCCTCGGCATAATACTCTGCTGTAGGGCTTGCTCCGGTGGGTTTGACAGCCCAGCCACTGGTAAAGGTTTCTGTGACAGTTGGCAGCGCCGATGGAGCGATCGTGGTGAAATTCCAGGCGGTCGCACCGCTGATCCCTGCAAAGTCATTCCCCGCAATGTCCTCAAGGGCGCCAGCAGGAATTTGGATATAGTAGCCGGTCGAATTCGCAAAATTGGCACTCGGTGTGATCGTGACAGCCGCCCCGCTCACTGTGACCTGTGAGGAAGCCACATCAATGCTCTCGAAAGTTGAGTTATCGCTGCTGCGTTTGATGAGAATGCTGCCCACACCTTTTTTCATGCTCTCACTGAAAGTGATCGTCGGCGTGGCCGTCACTGGAACGCTCTCAGCGTCGTCCAACGGAGCCAAGGCGGATGCGACGGGAATGATATTGTCAGTAGATGCAACCACGATATCGTCAACTCCTATCCATTCATCGCTCCCAGCGGCATTGGTTGTAATGATTCGAACTTCCACAAGATTTTGGCCGACAACAGTATTTGGTAATGTAACGCTCACATTCGTTTCGAGTGTGGCCAGACTTGGACCAGAAGAAGCATCCGCAACATATCCCGCTGATACATTCGTGAAGTTTCCGCTACTTCCGATGCGGTATTGCAGCGCGACCTGCTGCTGAGCATTGTCCGTGCTACCATCAATGTCCCGCAGCTTGTAGGAAACAGTCACCGCAGGAACGCCAACCGTGTTGAGGAAGATAGAAATATAGGGCGCGTCGGCTGTGCCAGAGCCTTGAAGAGCGATGGTCGGATTTGTAAGGGCACACTCTGCAACGCCGCCCGATGAGTTAGTGTTTGGCGTGGTCACATTGGCGATCACATCAACCGTTGCGCTTGGCGCCAGGATTGTCTCGGGATTCACCGCCGTAATAGTGCCAGATGCGTCATCGCCAAGATACCCCGTGACGCTCGGGACGTTGCTCCAGTTGTCATTTGCGGTAATTAGGTTCGTGTCCGTCCAGTTCTGTGAAAAAGAACCGCTCGAAAGCACGTGGGCCACCGTATCCGCCACCAAGCTCGAGTTGCCCAGGATCAACCCGACGAGAGAAATGAAAAATGCTTTTGCAAAACTGGGAAGATAGCCCGTGTTCGAATTGGAGGGGGTG
>CAIVXP010000384.1 GCA_903909905.1 Akkermansiaceae bacterium | reverse complement strand
GCGATCTTTTCACTGGCTCGGAAAATGAAGAGCTCGAGGCGATCCGCAAATGGGCGGAAAAAACCCGCGACGGCACGCTGAGCGATCTCGACTTCCAACCGCAGATCCGCGTGTGGCTGCAAGTTTGCAGCGAGGCGCATATTTGCACGACGCGGCATTGTGGCCCGCGTGGAAATTGCTTTTTCCAAGAAGCCCGCAAGGCAGCGGCCGATGCGCGCCTGATCGTGGTGAATCACACGCTATTTTTTGCGTTGCTCGAAACCGAGCTCGGTGAGGGTGATGAGGCGGAGAAAAAACCCGGCGGCTTTATTTTCCCGAATGATTTCGCGATTCTCGACGAGGCCCACACCATCGAGCAAGTGGCGGCGGTGCAACTCGGCCTGCGCGTTTCGCAATCGTCGCTACGCTTCGAGCTGCAAAGGCTTTACCATCCGCGCACGCGCAAGGGCCTGCTGAAGTCTTATCGCAAGGCTACGGCGATGCAGGCGGCAGAGCAGGCCTTGCTCGCATCAGATCTTTTTTTCGATCAAGTCGGCGATGCCGCCAACTTTGGTCAATACGCCAAGGAATGCCGCGTGCGCCAACCGGAACTCGTCAACAACACGATCGCCGCGCCGTTGCGCGAGCTGTGGCAGGAAATCGATGCGCTCGCGGCCGATGTCGAATCGGAAAACTCGCGCGCCGAACTGCAAGACGCCTCGCGCCGTCTGCGCGAAGTCCACGGCGCTGTGGCGGAGTTTCTCGATCAGTCGTCGGAGGAAAGCGTCTACTGGGTCGAGCGCAGTGGCCGCGACGAAACGCAGTACACCTTGCAGGCAGCGCCGGTGAATGTGGCCGATCAGCTGCGCCCGCTGCTTTTCGGCGAGGGCAAAAGCGTGGTGCTCACCAGCGCGACGCTGGGCGTGGGCGATCCGCAGTTGGGATATTTTCGCGGCCGCGTCGGCGCCGAAAAAGCCCGCGCCCTGTGCATCGGAAGCCCCTTCGATTACGAGCGCCAGATGCGGGTGAAAATTTTCAAATCGATCCCGGATCCGGGCACGCCGCGTTACGACGAAATGCTCGCGCGCGGGATCTGTGAATCATTGACCGCGAGTGAGGGCCGGGCCTTTGTTTTGTTCACCAGCTACCGCACGATGCGCGATGCGGCGACGCGCCTTGAGGGATTTTTGCGGAAAAAAGGTTGGCGCTTGCTGATGCAAGGCGAGGGGATGCCGCGCCACAAAATGGTCGAGGAATTTCGTCGCGACATCCACAGCGTGCTCTTTGGCACCGACAGCTTCTGGACCGGCGTCGATGTGCCCGGCGAGGCGCTCTCAAATGTGATCGTCACCCGCTTGCCCTTTGCCGTGCCGGACCACCCGCTTACAGCTTCAAGACTCGAGGCGATTGAGGCCGAGGGCGGCAACCCCTTCAACGAATACTCCGTGCCCGAGGCGATTCTCAAACTCCGCCAAGGCGTCGGCCGCCTGATCCGCACCGCCCGCGACGAAGGCCTCGTTTGCATCCTCGACAACCGCATCCTCACCAAGCGCTACGGAAAATCTTTCCTCAACGCCTTGCCCGAAGCCCCCGTCGAGGTGGTCGAGTGGGAAAAATGATGGCTACTGAATTTCTCAAACCCGCAATCGCAAGTCGCGTGCGCTCCATAAAATGCCGGCGGCGGGGCTGGCGGCGCCTCGCAGTTTACGCGGGCCGTCTCTGCGTTTGGCGCTGAAGCGTTCCTTCGCGCCAGCGTAGGCTTCGTTCACAAATGCCTTGCTGCCAATCACCGCTCCGTCGCTGAAATACCTCACGCGACAGCGCAGCATTCCCGCCATGCCGAGGTCGGGCAACACGGTACCGTTTTCCTTGGCCTCGAGCGCTTCGGCGGTGTTGAGCTGCGGTCTTACGATGCCTTTTTTGATGGTGTTTTCCGTCGTCGCATTGCCGCTCTTGCGGCCGAGGGCAAGGCCCATGGCTCGCCGGTAAACTCGCGAAATTTCTTTCCACTTTTCCGCCTCAAAGCCGGCGCCCTGATGGCTCATGCAGGCCCGCACCAAACCTTCGCGCGCTTTCTTGCCATTGCCCTTCGGGCCGCCCCCCACCGCTTCGCCATAACTGCTCCAACGGTATTCGGCCGGGTCGGACACCATGCCCGCTCGCACCGGGTTGAGATCGATGTAGGCCGCCACCGTGCGCGCCGCGATGCCGCTCTCGACGATCACGCTACGAAAACGCTCTTCCCACAGCGTGCCGGTGCGGTTGTGAGTGCGGTTGAACCACCGTGTGAAACGCTGGAGCACGGTTTTCATGAACTCGCCCAGGTCGTGCATGCGGTAAGTGAAGCGGGCATGAATTTCCGCGACTAGGGCTTCGTTTCCCGCTTTGTGGGCATCAGAGAGCTCCTTGGACACTACAGCGACGAAGGCCTCGGTCTGAATCGCGGAGAGGCGTTCCAACAGCTCCGCATCGGAGAGGCCATCGGCCGGCATTGGCGGGACCTCAAGCAGGAGATGGATGTGGTTGGACATCAGGCAGTAGGAGAGGATGCGGCACCCCGAGAATTTTTCCTGCATGCGCATGATGGCTCGAAAGCGCTCGCGTTCGGCAGGCCCAAAGACCAGGCGGCGGTCGACGACACGGCTGATGCAATGGTACATCGCCGGCTTTTCGGCCGAATCCTTCCAAGGTGCCAACCACCGCTTGCTGCTCATGCTCCACCGATAACCACGGCCCACCCCGATGGCAAGGAGAAATCATACAATTTGTCTGGGAAATTGTAGAGATTTGACCGGAGATTGGGCCGGGCGTTTTGGAGAGATCATTTGCTCCAGGGCCTTGCGGGCTCCTAGTCCAGAGCCATTTTAGAGCCGCATTCTGTAGCCATGGCCTTAGCGGCCACATGCCTCGAGGTTCGCGATGGCTTGCTTGAGCCGCAGGCTGTCCCACTGACCCGGCGCGGTTAAGGTTTGGCCGATATAGCCGTAGTTCAGCAAGCTGCCGGATTGGGCGCAAAGCAGGCGCGAGACAGGCGCCAAGACCCCCATGCCCATGGTGGCGACGGCGATGCCGTGATCGGCGAGCTGAAATTCCGCCAAACGCGCCACATCGCCTGGATTGTGGAGCTTGGCGGCGACCTTGAAAACATCAGCGCCAGCGGACTTTGCCCGCTCCAGCCGCTCTTCGAGAACAGCATTTTCCGGCAATTTTTCGAAATCATGAAAGGACGCGATCCACGGCAATTTTCTGTGACGAAGCTCATCGATCAGCCCCGTCATTTCGCCGATGCTTGCGACCTCGATGTCGATGCAGGCGGCCTCGTTCAGCACCTTGCGCAGCATGGCCTCGCGCATGGCGGCATTTAAGTCGCCTGCGCCGCCCTCCGCCGCCATTCGGGCGGTGAAAAGCAGGGGAATCCCCTGCAAATGGCTCCAAGGTTTGACCGCTCCGCCACCCTCGTCACCCATGAGATCGAGCCGCACTTCGGCAAGATCGCAGCAGCCAGCTACGAAATCGCGGCTCGCCGCGCGTGCATCTGCAGCGCTGCCAAAGCTGCCAACTACCCGCGGCCGGCGGTCCGAGCAATCCAAGAATTTCACGCCCGAAGTAATGGCTTCATTTGCCATGGCGTCAATCGCATGTAGGCTTCACGTGACCGGAAGACGCATCAAAGCTGGAATTTTTTTCCGCCAACCCGCGCTTTT